>DATFQL010000079.1:0-8925 GCA_035264305.1 Candidatus Limnocylindrales bacterium
AGCGGCTCGTCCGCGGATCCCTCCACGGCCACGTGCCGTCCGAGCGTCGGCGAGCCCGGCCGGATGTCCACGGCGACCATGAGCGCCCGGCCTGCGACGACGCGCATGAGCTTGCCCTGCGGCGGGTCCCACTGGAAGTGCAGGCCCCGGATGACGCCGTGCGCGGACCGCGACTGGTTGACCTGCACGAACCGGGTCGGCAGGCCCTCGCCCAACGCCTCGAACGCGTCGGTCTGGGCGATCTCGGCGAACCAGCCCCGCTCATCGGGGAACAGCCGCGGACGGACGACGAGGACCTCCGGGATGGCGGTCCGTTCGATCGAGAACGGCACCTCGCTACATCATCACGAGGCCGCCATCCACCGCGAGCACCTGGCCCGTGATGAACGCGGCCTCGTCGCTCGCGAGGAACGCGACCGCGTCCGCGATCTCCTCGGGCGTCCCGAACCGACCCAGGGGCGTGCGCTCGGTGATCTGTGCCTGGAGCGTCTCCGGCAGGTCGCGGGTGAGCTCGGTCAGCACGAAGCCCGGGGCGACGGCGTTGACGGTGATCCCACGCGACGCGAGCTCGCGGGCTGCGGCCTTCGTCAGGCCGATGAGCCCGGCCTTCGCGGAGCTGTAGTTCGCCTGGCCCATCTGCCCGGCCTGGCCGGACACGCTCGTGATGTTGATGACCCGGCCGCTGCGGGCCTTGAGCATCGGGCGCGTGCAGGCCTTGAGGGTCCAGAACGCGCCGAACAGGTTCGTCTCGAGCACGTCCGTCCAGTCCTGGGGCTTCATCCGCATGATCAGGTCGTCGCGCGTGATGCCGGCGTTGTTCACGAGGATGTCGATCCGGTCGAATGCCTCGAGGACCGCCTTCACGAGCGCGTCCGCGCCGTCGACCGCCGCGGCATCGGCCTGGACCGCGAGCGCCCGGCGACCCAGCGCCTCGAGCTCCGCGACCGTCGCATTCGCGGCGTCGGTGTTGCCGCGGTAGCTGAAGGCGACGTCGGCGCCCTGACGCGCGAGACGCAGGGCGATCGCCCGTCCGATGCCCCGCGACCCCCCCGTCACGAGGGCGGTCTTGCCCGTCAGGTCGATCATGCGTGCTCCCTCCGAGGCAGGCGGCGGACCCCGGCGGGCCGCGGCGATGGTGGCGTCAGCGTACCGGCTGGTGGACGCGCTCCGGCTCGCCCGGGACGACGTCCGACAGGTCGAGGTCCACTGGCAGCGGCCGGGCGAGGATCTCCGCGAGGGCGGGCGGGATCGGATCGACCGAGTCCCAGTCGACGGGCATCCGCACGATGACGTCGTCGGGCCGGACGGCGTCGTCGGCGACGCGCCCGCGGGCCGGGTCCGCAGTCCACTCCATCGCCACGGCGCCGGACGTGAAGCCTGCCCCGAACGCCGCGAACACGATCCTGTCCCCGACCGAGACACGGCCCTCGTTGACCGCCTCGGCGAGCGCGATCGGGACCGAGGCCGCCGATGTGTTGCCGTACTTGTCGAGGTTGACGTACATCCGGTCCATCGGCAGGTCGAGACCCTTCGCGACGGCCTCGATGATCCGCACGTTCGCCTGGTGCGGGATGATCAGGTCGACGTCGTCCTGGCTCCAGCCCGCCTTCGCCACGGCGGCGAGGGCCGTCGACGCCAGCGTGCGGGTGGCGAACCTGTACGTCTCCTTGCCCTCCATCCGGATCTTGTGCTCGCCGCGGGCGATGGTCTCGGCGGACGGCGGGCTCTTCGATCCGCCCGCCGGGAGCCAGATCATGTACGCGCCCTGCGGCTCGGTGGTCAGCTCCATGCCCACCGCGGAGCCCGGTTCATCGGTCGCCGACAGCACGACCGCCCCGGCGCCGTCGCCGAACAGGATGCAGGTGCTCCGGTCGGAGTAGTCGAGGAACCGCGTGAGCAGCTCCGAGCCGATCACCAGGACATGCCTGGCGAGGCCGCTGGCGAGGTAGGCGCTCGCGGTGGCATAGGCGTACACGAATCCGGAGCACGCGGCGGAGACGTCGAACGCGAACGCGGTCGTGTTGCCGATCGCCTCCTTCACGAGCGCGGCCGTCGACGGCATCCAGTAGTCGGGCGACAGCGTCGCGAGGATGATCACGTCGATGTCATCTGGCTGGAGACCGGCGGTGTAGATGGCCCGAAGCCCCGCCACGGCGCCCATCGACGCCGTCGTCTCGTGGGCGGCCGCGACCCGGCGCTCCCGGATCCCCGTGCGGCTGACGATCCATTCGTCCGAGGTGTCGACCATCCGCTCGAGGTCCGCGTTGCTCAGCACCTGCGCCGGGGCATACCGGCCCCAGCCGGTCAGTCGGACGGACCGCTGGGCAGGCAGGGTCATGCGGGCTCGACCTCGATGAGTGGCTGGCGAGCCTTGACCAGCGAGCCGCTGTCGACGCAGATCCGGGTGACGCGCCCGGCGAGGTCGCTCTTGATCTCGTTGAACAGCTTCATCGCCTCGATCAGGCCGATGATCTGGCCGACCGACACGTGATCGCCCACGGCCACATACGGGGTGGCACCCGGCGAAGGAGCGCCGTAGTAGATCCCGGTCAGCGGCGCCTTGACTGACGGCTTGACGGCGGCGGGCGAGGGCGCCTCGGCGGCGGGCTCGGCGAGGGCAACGGCGGCACCGGCCCCAGGCGTGTCCAAAAGCGCTCCCGCGGTCGCCACCGACGGGGGCGGTGCGATGGCGGACGGCGCGCGGAGGATGATCGTCGTCGCGCCGCTGCTGACCTCGAGCTCGCCGAGGTCGCCGCGCTCGACGACCGAGCTCAGGCGATCGACGAGGGCGAGGAGCGAGGCGTCGGCGCCGGACAGCGACACCGCGGGCTCTGGCGTGCCGGAGGCGCCGTCGAGGACAGGCGCCTCGACGAGGTGGGGCGCAGCATGATGCGTGCCGTCGGCGTGTCCGTTCGTGCCCGGCTCGCCGGGGCCGACGGCAACGGGATCGACGAGCGCGGGCCCGTCGGCGAGGCCGGTGTCGGACATGGGCTCCTCCTCCCGCGGCGCGTTGTGCTCGGTCATCCGTCCCACCGGCGGAAGATCAGTGCGGTGTTCTGCCCACCGAACCCGAACGAGTTCGAGATCGCGACACGCACCTCGCGGCGGGTAGCGACGTTGGGCGTGAGGTCGAGCCCGTCACCCTGCTCGTCGGGCTGGTCGAGGTTGATCGTCGGGGGGACGCAGCCCTCGCGGATCGCGAGGATCGTCGCGATCCCCTCGATCGCGCCCGCGGCACCGAGCGTGTGGCCGAGCATCGACTTGCTGGCCGAGATCGAGACGTCCGGCGCGTGGTCGCCGAAGATCGTCCGGATCGCCATGAGCTCGCTCTTGTCGCCCTCGGCCGTCGACGTCGCGTGGGCGTTGACGTGGTCGACCTCCGACGGGTCGATGCCCGCCTTGTCGAGCGCTCGCCGCGCAGCGCCAACGGCGCCGACGCCGCCCGGTGCCGGCAGCGTGATGTGCGAGGCGTCCGCCGTCGCCCCGTAGCCGACGAGCTCGGCAAGGGGCGTGGCTCCCCGTGCCTCGGCCGACTCGAGCGCCTCGAGGATCAGGACCCCGCCGCCTTCGCCGATGACGAACCCGTCACGCCCGACGTCGAACGGCCTGGACGCCGCCTCCGGATCGTCGTTGCGCGTCGAGAGGGCCTTCATCGATGCGAAGCCGCCCAGGGTGGCTTCGTGGATCCCGGCCTCCACGCCCCCGGTGATCATGATGTCCGCGTCGCCACGGCGGATGGTCTCCCACGACTCGCCGAGCGCGTGGCCGCCCGTCGCGCACGCCGAAACCGTCGCGAAGTTGGGGCCGATCGCGCCGGTCGCGATCGCGACCTGCCCGGAGCCCACGTTCGCGATCCCCATCGGGATGAAGAACGGCGAGATCCGGTCCGGCCCGCGCTCCGCCATGACGAGCACGTTGTCGAACAGCGTGGAGACCCCGCCCAGTCCCGAGCCGATGATCACCCCCGTCCGGGCCGCCGTCTCCTCGTCCAGCCTGCCCGGCAGGCCCGCATGCTCGAGGGCCTGCCGCGCGGACACGAGGGCGAACTGGATGTAGAGGTCGGTCCGGCGCATCTCCTTGCGGTCGAGGACCGCCGACGGATCGAAGTCCTTGATCTCCGCGGCCATCCGCGAATCGAGGCGCGACGGGTCGAAGCGGGTGATCGTCGCGACGCCGGAACGGCCCGCCACGAGGTTGGCCCAGAACGTGGACACGTCCTGGCCCAGGGCGTTTACCGTGCCCATCCCGGTGACGACGACACGCCGGGGGCGCTCCGGCCACGCCCACGTCATCGGACCAGCCGTCCGGTGCGCACCGTCGCGGCCCGGTACACATCGCCCGGGAGGCCCCGCGCCGAGATCGCGTTCGCGACCGCGACGGCGTCGAACTCCGTCCGCCGGATCTCCGCCGTCACGTTCCCGTCGTCGACGTCGATCACGGTCCAGGAGGCGGTCGGGTCGCCGTCGAACACGTACCCACACGAACCGTCGTTGACGATGATCTTCCACCCCAGGTCGCGCACCTCCGGGATATGGGTGTGCCCCACCGCGATGACCCGGGCATCGGTCGCGGCCGCGCGCTCGAAGATGATGTTCGCGTCGAGCGCCTGATCGAAGCCGCGCGTCTGCGAGCCCGGCGACGCGTGGACGACGAGGACGAGCGTGTCGTCGGCGGTGCGCAGGCGTCGCTCGGCGGGCAGCCGGCGGAGCCACTCCAGCTGGTCGTCCCCAAGCTCGTCGTGCGCCCATTCCGCGGCGACGCTGACGGTTTCGGGAACGCCGTCCTGGTACTGCGGAAATGCCGATCCATAGTCGAAGTCGCCCACGGCGATGTCCGTGTTGCCCGACACGATGAGCGCTCCCTCCGACTCGAGGACGCGCAGCGCGTCGATACACCCGTTGGGGTCCGGTCCGTTGAGCACGAGGTCGCCGGCGACGAGGACCGCGTCCGGCTTGCCGCGCCGGATCTCCTTGGTCACGGCCTCGAGTGCGGCGAGATTGCCGTGGACGTCGGACAGGACCGCGATCCGCGTCATCCGAGCACCCCCGCCGGCGGGATGACGAAGGACAGGAGCCCCTCGCACGCCACTTCGCCGTCGACGCTCGCGACGCCGCGGCCCTTTCCGAAGCGGCTGCCCAGCTTCTCCATCGTGATCTCCAGGCGGAGCGTGTCGCCCGGGACCACCACCCGCTTGAAGCGCACCTCGTCGATCCCCGCGAACAGCCCGATCCGGTCGCCGAAGCCCGGCTGGGTCGCGACATACACCGCCATCGTCTGGGCGAGCGCCTCGACCTGGATGACGCCCGGCACCACGGGGAGACCCGGAAAGTGGCCCTGGAAGAACCACTCGGTCGCCGTGACGGCCTTGATGCCCACGATCCGCTTCGCGGCCGGCTCGTACTCGACGATTCGGTCGACGAGGAGGAACGGCCAGCGGTGCGGGATCAGGCCTTCGATGACCTTCGTCGAGAACGGGGCGGCGATCGAGGGCGTCGCGCCGTCGGGTGCGGCGACGGGCACGGTGTCGGTGATGGCGTCGGTCACTGGGGGCTCCATGCGGGGTCGGGACCAGTGTGCCCGACGACGGTCGCGGGTTGCCCGGGGTTGGATGCAGGCGTGCACGGCGAGGCGGGCTTCCGGGCGCGTTGCAGCCTCATGCCCGCTGCTCCGCGGCGAGGAACGCGGCGCTGCCGACGCGGTCGAGGAGGTTGGTCGTGAACTTGCCCTCGAGGAACGGCTCGGACGCGAGGAGCGCTCGGTGGATCTGCGCGTTGGTGACGACCCCCTCGATGACGAGCTCGTTGAGGGCGGCCCGTCCCCGCGCGATCGCGGCCTCACGCGTCGCGCCCCAGACGACGAGCTTGCCCAGCAGGCTGTCGTAGAACGGCGGGACCTCGTAGCCCTGGTAGGCATGGCTGTCGAAGCGGACCCCCGGCCCACCGGGCGCGTTGAACCGCTCGATCGTCCCGGTGGCGGGGCGGAAGTCGTGCTCCGGATCCTCGGCGTTGATCCGGAACTCGATCGCATGGCCGCGCTGGGGAACGTCCGCCTGGGTGAACCCGAGCGGCTCACCGGACGCGATGCGGATCTGGGTCGCAACGAGGTCGATTCCGGTCAGCATCTCGGTGACCGGGTGCTCGACCTGGATCCGGCAGTTGATCTCGATGAAGTACGCGTTCCCGTCGTTGTCGACGAGGAACTCGAGCGTCCCGACGTTCTCGTAGCCCGCGGCGACGATCGCCTGGATCGCACGCTCCGCGAGCTCCCGGCGGCCCGCGGCGGTCATGGCCGGCGACGGGCCTTCCTCGAGGATCTTCTGGTGGCGCCGCTGGACGGAGCAGTCGCGCTCCCAGAGGTGCACGCCGTGGCCGAAGCGATCGACGGCGACCTGGACCTCGACGTGGCGGTTGTCCTGGAGCCAGCGCTCCAGGTACAGGGAGTCGTCGCCGAACGCCGCCCGTGCCTCGGAACGACAGATCGGCAGCACGGCGGCAAGCTCGCGGGGTGAGCGGACCATCCGCATGCCCTTGCCGCCGCCACCGGCCGATGGCTTCACGAGGACGGGATAGCCGACGTCCCCGGCCGCCTCGAGCGCCTGGGCCTCGTCGAGCAGCAGGCCCGACCCCGGGATCGTCGGCAGGCCGTGTGCCGCGAGGAGGCGCCGGGTCTCCTCCTTCGACGCGAACCGCTCGAGCACGTTGGCCGGGGGCCCGATGAAGGTGAGGTCGTGGGCGCGGACGGCATCGGCGAACGCGTCGTCCACCGAGAGGAAGCCGTAGCCCGGGTGGATCGCATCGCAGCCCGTGATCATCGCGGCGGAGATGAGCGCCGGCGCGGAGAGGTACGACCGCTTCGCGTCCGCCGGGCCGATGCAGATCGCCTCGTCCGCGAGCATCGGGGCGAGTGACTCGCGGTCCGCCTCGGAATAGGCGACCACGGCCTCCATGCCGAGCGTCCGGCACGCGCGCAGCACCCGGAGCGCGATCTCGCCCCGGTTCGCGATGAGGATCCGGCCGACCACGCTACGCGCCCCGCACGGGGCGGGCGCGACCCGTGCCGTCCGGGCCATCCGTGCCGGTCGCGCTGGGATGCGCCGATTCCGGCTCCGGCTCCGGGTGGGCCTCGATGACCGCGAGCTCCTCGCCGTACTCCACCGCCTCGCCGGGCTGGGCGAAGACCTCGACCAGCGTCCCGTCGATCGGCGCGCTGACATCCTGGGGGATCCCGAGGAGGTCGACTTCCGCGACCCGGTCGCCGGCCCGCACCGTCGTGCCGGGCGCAAGCCCCGGCCGAAAGGTTCCGACGGCAGGCGAGGTCACCATGCCGCGACGGGGATCGGTCGGCCGCGGCACGGCGTGCGGCGTCGAGCCCCCCGCCTTCGCCGTCCGGGATTCGGGATGTCCCAGCGACCCCCCGAGCCGGGGCCGCTCGACCCGCCGGGGCGCGGGGGCCGGTGCCGGGACGATGGGCCGCCGGACCCGGATCCGCCAGTCGCCCTCGCGGACCTCGACCTCGCCGAGTCCGGTGCCGGTGAGCTTCGCGACGAGCGCCGGCACGAGCGTCTCCGACAGGCGGGCGAGGCTCGCGTGATCAGCCTGCCGTTGGGCAGGCGTGCGGTCGCCGGTGTCGCGGGGCTCGGGCATGGGCTAGACGTCCTCGCGGGCAGGCGGCTCGTCGCGGCGCCCCACCGGGAGCGGGGGCGCCGGGATGGCGCGCTGCCCTGCCTCGAACAGACCGCGCAGCCGGTCCGCCAGGCCGGGACGCGGCGGGACGGGCGGTGTCGGGGCGGGTCCCGCGAGCTCGGCGTACGCGCCGAGAGAACGGTACCGGCGATAGCGCATGTCGACCAGAACGTCGAGGGGGATCGCCTCCAGGCGCTCGAGCTCCCGCACGAGGACCGCCTTGAGCCGCCGGCCGGTCTCCGCGTGATCGGCATGGGCGCCGTCCGGCGGCTCGGAGACGATCTCGTCGACGACCCCCAGCGCCTGCTGATCGATGACGCTCATCTTCATCGCGAGCGCGGCGCTTGCCGCCTCGTCGCTCGTGCGCCACAGGATGCTCGCGCAGCCCTCCGGCGAGATGACCGAGTACACGGCGTTCTCCAGCGCGAGCACGACGTCGCCGACGGCGATCGCCAGGGCGCCGCCCGAGCCTCCCTCGCCGGTGATCACCGTCACGATCGGCGTCCGGAGGCGGGTCATGAGACCGATGCTCCGCGCGATCGCCTCGGCGATCCCGCGTTCCTCGGACTCGGGGCCGGGGTGCGCTCCCGGGACGTCGACGAACGTGACGACCGGGAGCCCGCTCCGCTCGGCGAGCTCCATGATCCGCATCGCCTTGCGGTACCCCTCGGGGTGCGGCATCCCGAAGCTGCGCCGCAGGTTCTCGTCGGTGTCGGCGCCCTTCTGCTGCCCGACGACCGCAACCCGGTGCCCGCCGATCGTCGCGAGGCCGGCCACGACCGCCTCGTCGTCGCCGAACAGGCGGTCCCCGTGGAGCTCGATGAAATGGTCGGCCATCACGCCGAGGAGCTCGAGCGTCCGGGGGCGCCGGAGGTTTCGGGCGAGCTGGACGCGAGCCCAGGTCGTCGCCTTCGGGTCGGGAGGCGACTCGCGTGCCACGGCATCGGCAGGCAGCGCGGGCTCCGTCTCACGTGAACGGCTGCGCAGGCGCTCAACCATGGACGACCTCCGAGGCCGGCGGCACGAGGTACCGCAGCAGCTGCGCGACCTCATCGCGGAGCTCCGCTCGTGTCACGACGCGGTCGACGAAGCCGTGCTGGAACAGGAACTCGGCGCGCTGGAACCCGGGCGGCAGCTCCTGGCCGATCGTCCCCGCGCCGACCCGCGCCCCGGCAAACCCGATCAACGCGTTCGGCTCCGCGAGGTTGATGTCGCCCATCGCGGCGTAGCTCGCGAACGTGCC
>DATFQL010000080.1:0-5442 GCA_035264305.1 Candidatus Limnocylindrales bacterium
GCGATGAGGAACGCCGTCTCGCCCGTCAACGGTGGGTTGCTTCCCGCCGATGGCCTGTCGGTCGGTACGCGCGACGCGGTGCCCGGCTCCTCTGCCACGTCGACGGCCGGCTGGAGCGCGGGCCTGACGACAAACGGAAGCGCCACGATCCCGAAGATGACGACGAGCGCGACGATGAGGCTCGAGAGGCGGCGGAACCGCGATCTCATGCGCGGCACCGCCCCACGCCCTCGTCGAGCGTCCGGGGGCCGGTGTCCACGAACGCCCACGAGTAGCCGCCGTCGGTCAGCTCCAGGCGGAGCACGCCGTGGTGCTCGTCGTCGCGGACGACGCTGCCCGGCCGCGCGGTCTCGATCTCGCGGAGGGGTGCGCCACCGCTGCCGACCACGAAGCTCGGCATGCCGTCGGGGTCGGGGTCTCCGTTCGCGTCGAGGGGTTCGAACCGCTCGTAGTCATGGTCGTGTGCGGCGAGCACGAGATCCGCATGGGCCTCGGCGAGCACCTCCCACAGGACGCCGACGGACTTCGTGTCGCCGTGCTCGCCGGAGCTGAAGCGCGCCTCGTGCCAGAAGGCGAGCACGCACGACGCATCGGTCGCCGCGAGGTCCTCGCGGAGCCACTCGACCTGCTCCGAGTCCTCGTCGCAGCCTCCGTCGACGTGCTCGCACTCGGAGTTCAGAGCGATCACGTGCCACGTCCCCAGGTCGAAGCTGTAGTACCCGCGACCGGCCGGGCCTGCCGCCTCGTCGAAGTAGCGGAAGAAGGGCCGTGCGGCCGGTGTGTCGTAGTCGTGGTTGCCAGGGACAGCGCGGGTGCGCTCGAGGTGGCGCCCCCAGGTGGGGGCGTAGCATTCCTCGAAGTCGTCGGCCCGCCCAGCGGGGTAGGCGGCATCGCCGAGGAGCAGGACCGTCCCGTCCATCGAGTCGACGAGCGCCGCAGTCGCGTCGTCGTCGGTCGAGCTGCACGTGGCGACGTCGCCCGCGGCGATGACGGCGGCGATGGTCCCGGAAGCGGCCGGAAGCGCTGTGGGAATGTTCTCGGGGCCGGTGCCGCCGAGGACGCCGGAGACGAGCAGGACGGCAACCGCCGTCCCGAGCCCGACGACGGCCGCGACGAGAACGATCAGGGATATGTTGCTGCTCGCGGGCCTGGCGGTCGACATGATGTGCTGCGGCACCGGCGGAGCGGCGCGCGCGGACCTCCGTGCGGGGCGGGGACGGCTTCAGCGTCGGCCGCGCCGGCTCGCGATCGCCGGGCGCGTGACGCGCACCGGTCTTGCAGGAGGGTTTAGGTGCGCGCCGCGCAGGGACGAAGCAACGAGGCCGGTAGCGAGGCCGGATGCCGCGGCTGATGCCTGCAACCGGGGACCGGGCACGATGTCGGGGAACGGGAGGCGGTCGCATTGGAGACGGACGACGACGAGCTCATTGGTGCGGTCGCGGCGCTGCTGGCAGACGCTGGGCGACCGGCGACCCGGATCCTCCCCGGGCGGGTGATCGTCCGGCCCCGCTCGGTCGTCCGCTTCCTCGCCGCGGCGTTTCCGGACACGACCCTGGAGCTCGTCGTGAAGGAGCCTCGCGGGACCGGGGACGGCACCGCGCGGCCGTCCCCCGCGAGGGCCGTGGCGGCGCCACCTGCCTCGGGCCGCCCGCGCCTCGCCATGCCGCCGGCGCCGGAGGTCCGCTACGAGGCCGAATACGAGGCCCTGCGCCTCGTTGCCGACGACCTGACGCAGGACCCTGACCCCGCGCTCGGCGTCGTCGGCGTCCTGGGCTATGTCCCCCGGCGGCACGCGATCGTGATGGAAGTGTTCCACGACCCCACGTTGCGGCACATGCTCTACGCCCGCGCGCTGGGGGGCCGCCGGGAGCTCGTGGGGCTCACCGCCGCGGCCGGGCACGCGGGGCGATGGCTGCGTCGGTACCACGCCCTGCCCGCGCCGGCGAGCGCCACGGCCCGGCAGGCGAGCGCCGGGGACGTCGCAGCCCTCGCCGACGAGATGCTCGCGTACCTCGTCCGCCGTGCCGCGGCGCTGGGGCGGGACGACGATGCGGCCTTCCTCCGCGACCGGGCCCCGGCCGTTCGTCGCGCACTCGACCGCTCGCTTCCCGCCATCCTGCCGACGGCCCTCGGCCACGGAGACTTCGCGCTGCGCAACCTCCTGGTGGGTGACGGCGCGCGGGTGACGGGGATCGACGCGTGGGCGTACTGGCTGCCGCCGGTGCACGAGGATCTCGCGACGTGGCTCGGCTCGCTGTGGACGGCGATGCCGCGCGTGCTGACCGGCGGCCGGTGGATCGACGATGCCACCGCGACCCGTCTCGAGTCGGCGTTCCTCCACGGCTACGGCGCGGCGGCGGTGCCGCGCGACGAGCTCCGCGCCTACGAGGCGTTCCTCCTGCTGGATCGATGGGGGAGCGTGCCCGGCGTCGAGCGGTCCGCGAGCCGGAGCGCGCGGGTGCGCGCGTCGGCGATGTGGCGGGCGTACCGCCGGGAGCTCGACCGCGTGCTCGACCGGCTCCCCGTCTGACCCATTGTCGGTTGGCGGCGGCCCCTGGCGTCGGCGCCTTCGGTGGCGCGGTCGGCGCGGGTCAGCCCACTGGCGGCGCTGCCGCTGCCGGTCCGGCCGGCAGCTCCGCAGCGCGGGGGCGCGATTCCCGCGTGACGACGACCGCCGCGGCCGCCGCGAGCCCGAGGGGCACCCAGAAGTACCGAGGGTACGAGAGGTGCAGGAACAGTCCGGTCCCGAGGTGGACGACGATGACGAGGATGAACCCCGCCGCGAGGTCCGCAAGGTCGCGTCGTCCCACACGGACGGCGTTTCGGCGCGCCCGGACGAGGAGCACGAGGGTGCCGCCGATCAGCCCGAAGAACGTGATGATGCCCAGGAGGCCCGTCTCGGCCGCCACCTCGCCGTAGAGCGTATGCGCCTCGAAGTCCAGCACCCCGGCGAGGCCGGGGACGCGCTGGCTGTACTCCAGGTACACCGTCGAGAACTGGCCCGGGCCGATCCCGAGCAGCGGGTGCTCCGTGAACACGAGGAACGCGGTGAGCATGTCGTTGAGGCGTTGCGAGATCACCCGATCGCCCGCGTCGGACGCCGCGGTGACGTCCTCGAGGGTCAGGAGCCGGGCGCCGAGGCCGGGAACCACGACGATCGCAAGAATGCCGATGGCGACCACCGCGACGAGCCCTCTCCAGCTGACGAGTCGAAGCGGGATCAGCGCCGCGATCAGGATCACCGCGGTGAGGGCCGCGCCGCGCGAGTAGGTGAGGGCGACGGCCGCGAGGATGAACACGAGGAGGACGCCGACGGCAATCCGGACGGCCCAGCCCCGAGCGTGCCGCAGCGCGACGATGCCGAGCGGAACGAGCGCGAGCATCACCTGGCCGTACCGGTTCTGCTCGCCGATCGGTCCGCCGACTCGCTGCTGCACCGCCGTCCCTGCCTCGGTCCCGAACTCGAACCCCTGGCTCGTGGACCGTGCGAAGCCGAGGAACGTCTCGTCGAACGCGCCAGTTGCCTGCTGGATCACGGACAGGAGGCCGAGCACGCCCCCGACGACGAGCAGCACGCCGATGACCGACCACAGCAACCTCGGCGTGCGAACGCCCTGCAGGAGCAGGATGTAGAGGACGGCGCCCTCGGTCACGAAGCGCCACAGCTCCTCCGCGGCCCCCGGAGGATTGCGGGCGGCGATCGCGGCCAGCACGAGCACGAGCAGGTATGCGGCCGCCAGCCCGAGGAGCGGAAGACCGACGACGGGAGCGCGGCGGGCGACGAGCAGGTCGAGGACCGGGATGACGAGCAGCGCGGGGATCACCAGCGCGAGCGCGATCGGCGCCCCGTGGATCTGGGCGGCGACAACGACCGCGTTGCTGTACACGATTCCGACCGCGATGGGGATCGCGAGCGTGGGCCGCTGCGCGATCCCGATGGCCACGAGGATGCCGAGGAGGCCTGCGACCACGATGACCGGCGCGGGCCCGAGCGCGACGGCGAGGCCGATCGCGATCCCGCCCCCGGCGGCGACTGCAACCGCGACGAGCGGATGAACCGCCCGGTCGCCGACGGCGACCGCAGGGCCGGAGATCACGACCGTCCCCCTTCCGTGCCCCCGACCGGATCACGTGCCGTCACCCAGCGGTCGATCGAGCGGCCGGTCGCGACATTCCATGCCGCGCGGACCGCGGCGGCGTTGACGAGGCAGAAGTACGCCGGGATCGAGACGATCCGCGATCGCGCGATCGGCGACTGCGGCGCGGCGAGGCCGACGAGCGCCGCGGCATACGCGGCCACCTGGCCCATCGCCGCGAGCGCGTAGAGCGGTCCGCGGCGAGCGAGCATCCCGCTCGTCATGAGCAGGACCGCGAGCGGGACCGGCATCGCCCAGCGCAGCACCTTGTGGCTCAGCAGCTGCAGCGAATAGAAGCCGTACCGGCGCACGTCGAGGAGGCGCCGCCGACGGCCGATCGCCCGCATCGCGCGCGTCACCACGCGGACCTTCCGGGCGAACTCGGCATCCACCGAGGGGGCGACCGGTTCCTCGGCGACGGCCTGTGCATCGAACACCAGGCGGTCCCCGGCCTCGATGACGCCGAGCGAGAGGTAGAAGTCGTCGTTCACGCCGGGCGGGATCGGGCTGTAGTGCTCGCGCCGGATCGCGTACAGCGCGCCCGTTGCCGAGACCGCGTTTCCGGCCGCGCTCTCGGCGGCCTTGAGGGCGGTGTCCAGCCCCCAGTACGCACGCTCGCCCGTCTCGGACGCGACCGGCGCGTCCGCCGACGTGTAGACCTGGTTCCCCGCCACACCGCCGACGGTCGCGTCGGCGAAGTGCCGCACGAGCGCGCGGATCGAGGATGGGCGGAGGCGCGAGTTGGCATCGGTGAACACGATGACGTCGCTCTGGGTCGCCCGGACCCCGGCGTCGAGCGCCCCCGCCTTCCCCGTGGGTGGGAGATCGAGGACCAGTAGCCGATCGCCGCCGGCGACCCGTGCGACCGCCGCCGTCCCGTCGTCCGACCCGTCCGACACGATGCATGCACTGAGATGCTCGGATGGATAGTCGAGCGCGAGCAGGTCTCGGGCCTTCGTGCCGATGCTCAGCGCCTCGTTGCGCGCCGCGACGACGACGGCAACCGTCGGCTCGATCGGCGCGACGAGGTGCGACCTGGGCCGGACCCTGCCACGCACAAGGATGAGTATCGGAAACAGGACGTAGGTCCACGCGACGACCAGGGCGGCAACCCAGAACCCGAGCCGGATCACGGGACGGCCGCCGCGGCCGGTGCCTCGCGCGTCCCTGCGGGCCCGCCGTCGTGATCCGACTCGATGCCCACCAGCGCGCCGATCTCATGGACAATGCGGTCGATCGGCTGCGTCGCATCCACGACCCGGAAACCCGGGATGTCGCGCCCCGCGGCGAGGTATTCGTCGCGCTT
>DATFQL010000081.1:0-10350 GCA_035264305.1 Candidatus Limnocylindrales bacterium
CGGGAAAGCGCACCCAGGCCGCCTGAATCGTCTTGGAGGCGCCGACCGCGAGCCGCAGGCGGCGGATCGGCAGCGTGTTCGTCGACGGGCTGCAGCCGAGGTCGACGTCGATGCAGCCCTTGAGGCCCTTCGACGCCGCCCCGTCCGCCGTCCAGTTGCCCTTCCCGTCGCGGGCGAGCGTGAGTGTGCGCTGGGCGAATCCCCGCAGGTCCCGGACGTGGACGCCCGTCGTCGCGCCTGCTCCGTCGGCGAGCACGCGGTACTCGACGCGGACCGGCAGGCCCTCCTCGGCGCCGAGGACGGTCCCCACGAGCGACAGCCCGGAATCGCGGAGCGTGATCGTGCAGTGCTCGTCGGCCTGCACCTCGTCCGAGCGGCGCCAGGCGACCCGTCGCGTGGTCATGCCCGAAGCCTATCCGACCAGCGCCTCCCCGCTGCGGCGTCGTCGGCGCCAGTCGGTTGCGAGCAACCCGTACAGGTGCTCGTCGGACCACCCGTCGCCGTCGCGATACCCTCCCCGCAGCGTCCCCTCGCGCGTGAACGCGAGGCGCTCGAGCAGCCGCCACGACCGGTCGTTCCGCGTGTCGCAATCCGCACACACCTTGTGCTTCCCGCGGTCCTCGAACAGGTACCGGAGCAGCTCGCCGATCGCCTCGGTCGCGTATCCCCGCCCCTGGGCCGCGGGACCCAGCGTGAACCCGATGTCGACGACGAGGGGCTCCTCGACACGCGGCCGGAACCCGCAGTCGCCGACGAGCAGCTCTGGTGACTCGCGCTCCGCGATGGCGACCTGGTACCACTCGCCCGGCTCGTCGGGATGGTGCTCGCCCAGCCACTCGATCATCGCCTCGGCGCGTTCGAGGGGGTAGGGGGCATCCCAGCTCTGGAACCTCGCCACCTCGGGGAGCGAGCGGTACGCGGCGAACGGCTCCGCATCCGCGTCGGCGAACCGCCGCAACACGAGCCGGGGCGTCAGCAGGCGGTCGAACGAGGCGTCCACGCGACGATGCTATGCCCTCGGCGTCAACGGCCTCGCGCACGGCGATCCCGACGATTGCCCCTGTCGGCCGCGGGTGAGGCACGTTGCCTCGGGCCGAGCAGCTCGTCCACCCACGCGCCGACACCCGGCCACACGCGATCGACACCAGCGTCGCGAAACGTGTCAGCGGCGGTCGTCGTCCCGACCGCCACGAACGGCGTTCCCGCGGCGCCCGCCATCGCGAGGTCGACGGTCGTGTCGCCCACGTAGACCGCATCGCCCGCTTCGACGTCCAGATCGTCGAGCGCCTCGAGCAGTGCGTCAGGGTGCGGTTTCGGACGCTCGACGTCGTCCGCGTACCGGATCGCCTCGAACGTGCCGTCGAGGTTGAGGCGAGCCAGGTTGTGTTCGACGACGTTGCGTGTCGACGCCGTCACGAGGCCGAGCCTGATCCCGTGCCCGCGGAGCCGCCGGATCGCGGGCCGGGCATGCGGAAGCGCGCGGGGACGCCCGAGCCGCATCTGCTCGGCCCAGCGTGCCGCCACGGCGTCCCACTGGTGCTCGGGGATGCCCAGCTCGCGATACGACCGGCGCCAGTCGGGCGTGTACCGCTCGCGATACCACTCCCGCGAGAGCGTGAAGCCGAAGGCTCGCAGGGCGACGACGTTCGCGCGATAGATCATGGGGATGGTGTCGACGAGCGTTCCGTCCCAGTCGAACAGGACGGCGGCGGGGAGCGGTCGGGCCGGCACGCGAGAGA
This sequence comes from Candidatus Limnocylindrales bacterium, assembly GCA_035264305.1. GTDB lineage: Bacteria > Chloroflexota > Limnocylindria > Limnocylindrales > CSP1-4 > CAIXZV01. Next base: position 1,740 of record DATFQL010000081.1, read on the forward strand.
TCGTACCGACCCGCTACGCCGTCAAGCCGACTCCGATCGCGATCAGCCCGAACGCGCCGATGAGCAGCGCCGAGACGATGTTCAGCCATCGGACGATCCGCGGCGTCATGCGCCCGCGGAGCCCCGCGATGGCACCCGTGAGCAGCGCCCACCACGCGACGGACCCGAGGAACACGCCGAGGACGACGCTCATCGCGCCGGCCGCGCCGCCCGTTCCGGCTCCGATGCTCGCGAACAGTGCCGCGAACGACAGGATCGTGGCGGGGTTGGTCATGGTCAGCGCGACCATCGAGGCCCATGCGCCGAGCGGGCTATCGAACCGGCGCCGCTCGGCGGCCGTGACTGGCGACACCGGGCTCGCGAGCGTCTCGCGCAGGGAACGGAACGCGAGGACGAGCAGGACCGACCCGCCGACGATCCCCAACGGCCGGTCGATGCCGACGAGCAGCGCCGTGATCGCGGTCAGGCCGAATGCGGCGATCGCGCCGTAGGTCGCGTCCGCGGTCGCGACGCCCACCCCGGACAGGAAGCCGATCGCCCAGCCGCGCTCGACGGTCCGGCGGATGACGATGAGGCCGATCGGCCCGAGGGCGAAGGCGATCGCGAACCCGATCGCGAGCCCGCGCAGGAACAGGTCGAAGGACACGAGAGGAGCTCCGGACATACTGACGCCCCGGCCTGCGCCGGGGCGTGTCGATCATCGCGCGGCGCCAGTCCGGCGCTCGCACATCACACGTCCCGCGACGGACGGTTCTGCAGCGCGATGAGAGCGGGGTCGGCCGTGAGGGGCCTCCTGCCGCGGTCCGAGTCCATGGCCGCGGAGTGTGCCTGCGGGCTCGCCGGGTGTCAACGCGACAGCACGGCGAGGGGCGGTCAGCCCGGCCGGAGAACGAGTCCTTCGTCGCCCGCGAGCCGTACCCGCTCGGTGACCGTTCCGCCGCCGCGGGCCGGCTCCGTCCCGACCGCCACGGTCCACGACCCGGGAAGCGCGACGTCGAGCCCATCGTGGGTGAGGTTGAGCAGCACGCGGACGCGCTCGGTGCCGTGCGACCGCTCGAACGCGACGAGGCCGTCGGGCTGGCCGGCACCAGGTGCCAGCGGCGTCCACGTCCCGGCATGGAGCGCCGGGCTCGATCGGCGGAGCGCGAGCAGGCGCCGATGCAGGCTGAGCATGGATCCCGGATCGTCGCGCTGCGCATCGACGCTCCGGTCCTCGGCGTCGTCGACGAGGGGCAGCCATGCGTCGACCGTCGAGAACCCGGCGTTCGGCCGGTCGACGGACCACGGCATCGGGGTCCGCTCGGGATCGCGGCCCGCGACATCCACGACCCGCGTCGCCGGGACGACAGCGTCGGGAAGGCCCAGCTCGTCGCCGTAGTACAGGGTGGGCGTGCCGCGGAGGGTGAGCAGCAGCATCGCCGCGACGCGCGCCTGCGCCGCTCCGAGCCGTGTCGCGACGCGCGGCTGGTCATGGTTGCCGAGCACCCAGTTGGGCCAGCTGTTGGCAGGCAGCGCGGCCTCGTACGCGGCAATCGCCGCACCGATGGCGCGCGAGTTCCATGGCTCGGTCACGAGCGCGAAGTTGAACGGGAGGTGGGCGCCGCGGCCGTCCGTCCCGTAGTACCGCACGAGCCGCCGCGGCTCCATGTAGACCTCGCCCACGAGCACGCGCTCCGGGAACTCGTCGGCGACGTCGCGCAGCTCGCGCAGGCGATGCTCCATCTCCGGACCGTCGCCGTGCTGCAGCGCCCCGGTCGGGTCCCCACCGAGGCTGCCCGGGCCGTGGCCGATCGGGTCGTCGCGCCACGGCCAGTCGTCCTTGGCGATCATCCACAGGACATCGACCCGGAAACCGTCGATCCCTCGGGCGAACCAGAACCGCATCACGTCGAACATCGCGTCGCGGACGGCCGGGTTCCGCCAGTCGAGGTCGGGCTGGTCGGGCAGGAACGAGTGGTACCAGTACTGGCCCGTCCGCTCGTCCAGGGTCCACGCCGGCCCGCGGAACTGGGACTGCATCGCGTTGGGCGGACCGCCGCCCGGAGCGGGATCGCGCCACACGTACCAGTCGCGATGCGCGCTCTGCCCCGAGGACCTCGCGTCGATGAACCACTGGTGGTCGGACGAGGTGTGGTTGGGGACGAAGTCGAGCAGCACCCGCATCCCTCGTGCATGGGCCTCCTCGATCAGCCGGTCCGCGTCCGCGAGCGACCCGAACAGCGGGTCGACGTCGCGGTAGTCGGCGACGTCGTAGCCGTAGTCGCGCATCGGCGACCGCATGATCGGGGACAGCCAGATGGCGTCCACGCCGAGCCAGGCGAGGTGATCGAGGTGCGCCACGACCCCGGGAAGGTCCCCGACGCCGTCGCCGTTGGAATCAGCGAACGAGCGCGGGTAGACCTGGTAGACGACGCCGGTCTGCCACCACGCGAGCGGCGATGACGCGTCCGTCGCGGCGCTCAGTCGCCGGTGCCGTACTGCACGACGCCGGTGACGACGCCGTAGTGGCTGACGTACGTGCGCCGGCTGATGACCTTGCCCTTGTGGTAGACGGTCACCGTGCGGCTCACGTCCATGCCGTCGTGCGGGCTCTCCACTCGCTCGGACCAGCCGCTCGGCTTGCTCGACACGGCGACGCGCGTGTCCGTCGCCTGGCGGACGTTGCTGACACGGGCCGAGCCGATGACGACCTTCCGGCCGGTGGGCACGCTGTACAGCTGGAACGTCACGTAGCCCCTGCCACCGCTCCGCGTGTTGAGGCCGCGGATGAGCACGGGGTACTCCGTGTCGTTCGTCCAGGTCATGTCCTGGTTCGACCCGGACCCCGACTTGAACACCGTCGCATCGAGACCCTTCGGGTAGCGGTCGATGTAGTAGTAGTGGTTCCGGCGGTCGCCCATCTTGTAGCCCGCTCGAAGGGCGGCGTTGAACAGCGTCGTCGAGCAGGAGCAGATGCCGCCGGCGAGCGCTCCCTGGGGCTCCGTCCTGCCGTTGATGATCGCGCCGCCGTCCGTGTAGCCCTTCGCCCGGGTCACCTCCCCCACGACGTTCCAGAAGCTGAACGTCTCGCCCGGTCCCACGACGTAGCCGCTGATGATCTTGGCGGGGATCCAGATGTTGGCCCCGAAGCCGTTCCGGTCCCAGATCGGGAAGTACGTCGTCCACTTCGAGATCCGCTTCATCCTGGGCGCGATCCGCTTCGCGAACGCCGTCGTGACGGTGGGTTCCCTGGCGACGACCACGGGAGCCACGACGCCCTCGGCTTGCCCGGCCTGGCGGTTCATCATCGCCTCGAGGATCGCGTCCTGGGTGGCGCCCCGGTCGAGCTTCCTGCCCTCCTTGCTCGCCCTCGCGAACACCACCCGGGATCCCGCGAGCTTGAACCTGGCGTTCGTCGCGACGCGGTCGAGGTCGCGGGCGAGGGGCTTGAGCAGCGGCTTGATGCCGTCGCGGTCGACGACCGGCACGAACGAGCCGTCGGCTGTGGGCGAGAACGTGATCAGCTTGCGGAGCTTTGAGCCCTTGATGGTCCACGTCCTGTCGCCCCTCGCGAGGACGAGATCGGCAGCCATCCGCTCGGCAGTCGCGATCGCGGTCGTGGCGTCGGCGGTCTCGAACGCGGGCTCCTGCGTGTCGTACGGGATGTCGACCCGGACCTCGTCAGGCGCATCGAGCGGCGTGACCTTCGCGTCGATCGCGGCGCGGAGTGCGGCCTGGTCGACGGTTCGGCCGTCGACCGAGCTGGTCGAGGCAAAGGTGCCCTTGTCGGCCGTGAGCGTCGCGTCGACCGGGTCGCGATCGATCGTCCGTGCCACGGACGCGATGGCCGCAGCGAGCTTCTCCTCGTCGTAGCGAACCCGCGGCGTCAGCGACACCCCGCGCAGCGCGGTCTGCGGCGCGCCGAGCAGGTCTGCGACATGCTCGCCTCGGCGGCCGGCAGCGAGCGCGGCCGCGAGCATCGACTCGATGTCCGGCCGCCGCCCGATCTCGGTGTACCCGACGGTCAGCTCGCCGTCCGGGCCCGCGAGCGTGATCGTGCCGGCCCCGAGCGGGCCGTATGCCTCCTCGAGGCGGTCGCGCGCCTGCTCCGGTGACAGGCCGGACAGGTCGGCGTCGCCGACGCGCACGCCGGGGAGGACCTTGCCGGTGTACTGCTGCCCGTACGCGTAGAGCGCGCCGCCGCCGACCGCGATCACGAGCACGATTCCGGCGAGGAACGCGATCGCGAACCGGAGGGCGAGCGCGCCCTTGCGGGACGGGGGCGCGGGAGCGGGCTGGACAGTGGTCATCGACGGTCTCGTATCGGGAGTCGGCGGATCGTAGCAGGGGACCCGATCGGAGTACGAAGACCGAGCCTCGTGCCACCGAGTCCGAATGTCAGCCCCACGGACGTCCGAGCGTCCTCGGGTGCGACGCTGCTGCCCTGCCCGGAGTTCCCCTGCGGCCGAGACGCTACGGGTTTCGCGGCAGCACGACGACCCGACGGTTCGGCTCCTCGCCGATCGACTGGGTCGCGACGCCATCGTTGTCGCGCAGCGCGAGGTGAACCCAGCGCCTCTCGAGCGCAGGCATCGGCTCGAGCTGGAGCATCTTGCCGGTATCCGTCACGCGGTCGGCGGCGCGAGCGGCGAGCTCCACGAGCTGGCGCTCGCGACGGCCGCGGTAGTCCTCGACGTCCACGAGGACGCGGGTCCACTGGCCGGTCCGCCGCGAGAGCATGAGGTTGACCAGGTGCTGGAGCGCGGACAGCCGCTCGCCCTTGCGGCCGATCAGCGACCCGAGGGCCTCGCGGTCGGCTTCGCCGCCCACGACGTTCAGCCGGCTCGTCTCGCCCTCGCGGATCTCGACGGTCACGCCCTCGAAGCCGAGGTGGCTCATCAGCGTCTCGAGGATCTCCTTGCCCGCCGCGAGCGCCTCGGGCGTGGCCTCGGCCGCCTCGAGCTCGGCGCGTTCCATCGCGAGGGAGCCTCGCGCCGTTGTCACCGCGGCCACCTCGGCAGCGGACAGCTCGGAGCTGCGGGTGCTCGGCGTCCGGCTTCGGTCGTCGCGGCGCGGCCCACGGTCGTCCTTTCGCGGAGCGCGATCGTCCCGGCGCGGCCGGTCTTCCTGGCGAGGGGGACGCGCCGCCGTTTCAGGGCGCGGGCCGCGGTCGGCGTACTCGGGTCGCGGTGCGCGATCGTCCGGCCGGGGGCCGCGGTCGTCCCGGCGCGGACCGCGGTCGCCGTAGTCGCGCCTCGGTCCGCGGTCCCGGTCCGCGAACCCGCGATCGTCGCGCGGAGGTGCAGCGGGGAGCGGCGTCGCCTCGGCGGCCTCGCGCTTGGGGGCTGCGCCACCGAGCGCGCTGCGCGGCGCCGCGACGATGCGCGCGGGCTCTGCGCCCATCCCGAGCACGCCTCGCGACCCCGGCGTGAGGATCTCGAAGTCGAGGTCGCCGAGCCCCACGCCGAACGCGTCGCAGGCCGCCTTGATGGCCTCCTCGACCGACTTGCCGGTGAAGTCCTGGTACTCGCTCATGGTCAGCGTCTTCTCCCTCGTCGGCCGCTCCGCGTTCGGTTGGGCCGGATCGTCGATTGCGATGAGAGGTCCCGGTCGACCGGTTTGGCGCTCACCGCGCTGGGCTGGCCGGGGGTTGCGGGCTGGAGCTCGGGCAGCTTCACCGGGAAGCGCGGCTGGTGGTTGCGCGCGAACCCGGGGTGCCAGCCGAACAGCGGGAACATGCCGCCCCAGCCGAGGATGAGGTACTGCTGGAAGATCTGGATCACGGTCGCCGTGATCCAGTAGATGAACAGGCCCGCGGGCAGGGCGCCGCCGTACAGGATCGAGATCAGCGGCAGGAAGTACGCCATCTGGCGCTGGACCTTGATGTTCGGGTCGTCGTTCTTCGGATCACCCGCCGGAAGGGTCATCCTCGAGGCGACGACCTGCACCAGCGACGAGATGATCGCGAGGATGCTGATCCCGAAGCCGAAGATGTAGAGGCCTGTCGTGTACGGCTCGGGCAGCCCCCATGGGAACTGGCCTGCGACGACCGGGTTCAGGCACGCGTTGATGACGTGGCCCGCGGCGTCGAAGTCGGGTGCGGCGGGGCACCCGATGCCCGGGAACAGGTTGATCCCGAAGATGTGCCACATCGCGCTCGGGTCGTAGTTCGTGAGGCCCTGGCTGATGACCGAGTACATCGGGATCAGGAGACCGAACTGGAGGAGGATCGGCAGGCAGCCGCCCGCAGGGTTCATCCCGCGCTGGCGGTAGTACTCCTGCACCGCGGCCTGCTGCTTGATCCGGTCGCCCTTGTACTTGCGCTGGATCTCCTTGACCTCGGGCTGGACCAGCTGCATCTGGCGGGTGGACACCAGCTGCCGCCGATACAGCGGGATCACGAGGACCCGGATCACGACCGTGAGCAGGATGATCGCGATGACGATGTTTCCCTCGGGCGAGAAGAAGCGCGTCAGGCGATCGAAGAACACCAGGACGATGAACAGCGCCTGGAAGATCGGCGTGAACAGCCACGCGAGGAGGTCGATCGGGTTCGCCCCGGGCGAGGCCGGCTGCAGCGGGGCCTGGCTCGGGCTGCCGGATGCACCCGGTGCGCCACCGGTGTTCGTGCCCGGGACGCACGCGGCGACGACGAGGGCGATGCCCACGAGGAACAGGATCGGCGCGAGCCGGACGAGCAGGGGCTGGAGGCGGGTCACGCGGTCGTTCTCAATCCTTCATCGGACCGGGTCGTAGCCGCCCGGGTTCCAGGGGTGGCAGCGGGCGATGCGCCTGGCACCCATCCAGCTCCCGCGCAACAGGCCGTGCTTGCGGATCGCCTGCTCCGTGTAGCGCGAGCACGTCGGTTCGAACCGGCATCCAGAGGGCAGCCAGACGAACACGATCCGGTAGGCGCGGATGAGCGCCACCCCGACCGTGACCCCGATGCGTCTCACGATTCCGACGGACCTCCGAGCACGCCTCCCGAGCGGAGGACCCGGCGCAATGCCCCGACCAGCGCGTCATGGTCGGCCTCGACGATCGCGGGCCGGGCGATGATCAGAACGTCCCAGCCGGGCTGGAACGACGGCGCAATCACCCTGAGCGCCTCGCGGATGCGTCGGCGAACGCGGTTCCGGATCACGGCTCCACCGAGCCGCTTGCCGGTCGCGAATCCGAACCGGGTGTGGTCCAAGCCGTTCCGGACGAACCGTCCGACCAGCAGGGGGTGGCTTCTCGCGATGCCGCCCTCGGCAAGCCGGGCGAAATCGCCCGGGCGGGAGAGCATGTCGAGCCGCAGCGGGTTGTGACTGCGGTCGACGGTCAGGCCGAGAGCTGCTTCCGACCCCTCGCGCGTCGCGTCGCGAGCACGCGTCGGCCGGCCGCGGTCTTCATCCGGGCGCGGAAGCCGTGCTCCTTGGCGCGATGTCGCTTCTTGGGCTGAAATGTCGGCTTGCCCATCGGGACTGTCCGTGATCCTCTCCATCGGCCCTGGGACCCGGAAGGCTCCGACCCCTAGAGGCACGCAAACGCGCCGAGCGCCCGAAAGCGCGACGGCGCGTGTTCGTCCCGCGGAGAATACGGCCGGTTTCCGAGGGGTGTCAAACGTGGCTTGGGATCGCGGGCGCGCGCGAGAGCGGCGACGACGAGAGGGTCATGATCCCTCCCGCGTGCGTGCGGAGCACATGCGGTGCGCCGATGCACCACCGCCGCACGCAACGTCGGAAGCGGGCCGGAGGCGGCGGAGGGTGGCTCGCGACCGTGTCGGCGACCCGACACCCGGACACTTGCCAGACCCGAGCGTGATACCCCCGGGGTGTATGCGGGAATCGCCTTGCGACGTCGTCGAGGGCCGGTGTATTGTTCCCGAGCCTCAGGCGCCGGGACGCCGCGGGAGAACCTTCGAGGGGACTCCGCAGGCCGATCCGGGCGCCGGCAGGGTGTCGTCGCCAACGATGCGACGAGCCTTCCCTATGTCTGGCAGTCCGCGGTCGGCGCTACCCATCGCAGCTCACTCGCCAAGGAGCACGATCGCAGGTATGGACGCGAAGCAGGTCTGGCGGGCGGCACTCGGCGAGCTCCAGGTGTCCCTCTCGCCCGCGAACTTCGAGACCTGGCTCCGCGACACCTCCCTCGTCGATGTCGACGACCAGCGGTTCCGCATCGGGGTGCCCAACGGGTTCGCGAAGGACTGGCTCGAGACCCGCTATCGATCGCTGATCTCGCAGACGCTCGCCCGGGTCGTCGGTTACAGCGTCCAGGTGGAGTTCGTCGTCCAGGGCACAGCCGAGACGCGCGCACCGACCGCGGTCGTCGAGCGCCAGGCCGTGCGCGTCGAGCCAACGCGCGTCGGCGCCCCCGAGGGTGCCGCGGGCGGTGCGACGTACCTCAACGGGCGGTACACCTTCTCGAACTTCATCGTCGGATCGGCGAACCGGCTCGCGCACGCCGCGTCGCTGTCGGTCGCCGAGCGCCCGGGCCACGCATACAACCCGCTGTTCCTGTACGGCGGCGTGGGGCTCGGCAAGACGCACCTGATGCACGCGATCGGGAACGCGGTCGTCGCGAAGTTCCCGCGCAAGCGGGTCGTCTACGCGACCTCCGAGAAGTTCACCAACGAGTTCATCACCTC
>DATFQL010000082.1:0-4223 GCA_035264305.1 Candidatus Limnocylindrales bacterium
TGGGATGGTGGGTTCGCCAAGGCGCTGGCGGAAGCCGACGTCGTGCTGCCCAATGCGGCCGAGGCCCTGCGGCTCACGGCCGCCGAGGATGTCGCGACGGCGGCACGGGCACTCGCCGGCGACGCCCGGATCGCCGTCGTGAAGCGCGGCCCGGATGGCGCGATCGCGGCGTCCGGAGGCGAGATCGTCGCCGTCGCGGCGCGGCCCGTCGCGCCGGTGGACACGACGGGTGCGGGCGACTCATTCGACGCCGGGTTCATCGCCGCGAGGCTCGACGGCCGCTCCATCCCCGATGCGCTCGCGTACGCCGTTGCGTGCGGGTCACTGTCGACGCGGGCCGTGGGTGGGACCGAGGGGCAGCCGACCCCCAGCGAGGTCGAGGCATGGCTGGCGGAGGGGACGACATGACCGGCGATCCGACGGAGGCGCCCGTGCGGCGGGTGGTCGGCGTCTCGCTCAACGCCGCGATCGACAAGGTCGTGTCGGTCCCGCGGCTCGAGCCGGGCCGGATCCACCGGCCGATCGTGCGCTCCGTCGTACCCGGCGGGAAGGCCGCGAACACCGTGCGTGCCGCGCACCACCTGGGTCTCCCGGGCGAGGTTGTCGCGGTGCTCGGCGGACACGCCGGGGCGTGGTACCGGGATGCGCTCGATCGCGCCGGGATCGCCCTGCGGGAGGTCCGCGAGGACACCGAGACCCGCACCTGCGTCTCGATCCTCGACGAGGAGGCGGGCACGCTCACCGAGCTGTACGAGCCGGGGGTGACGATGCACGAGGGCGACTGGCCGGCGGTGGAGGCGGCGCTCGACGACGCCCTCGGCGACGACCCCGAGGGCACTGTCGTCGTGCTCGCCGGGAGCCTGCCCCCCGGCGCGCCGGCCGACGCCTACCGACGGCTGGCGACACGAACCGCATCGGCGCGAGCGCGGGCGGTCGTGGACATCGGCGGGGATCCGCTCGCCGCCGCGCTCGAGGCCGCCCCGTGGCTGGTCAAGGTGAACCACGAGGAGGCGGCCTCGATTCTCGGCCTCGAGGGCGACACAGACCCGGTTCGCGCCGCGCGCGGCCTCGTCGCGCGCGGCGCCCGGACCGCGATCGTCACCCTCGGGATCGACGGCGCGACGCTCGCCACCGGTGACTGGACGTGGCGGCTGGGGCCCGTTCCTCTCGACGCGCACGGCCCCTACTCGGTCGGCAGCGGCGATGCGTTCACGGCCGGCTGGCTCGCGGGCCTCGCGGCCGGGGACGATGTCGTGATCGCGCTGCGGCGGGCCGGCGCGGCTGGCGCGGCGAATGCGCGACGACCCGGCCAGGGCGAGCTCGATCCCGCCGACGTGGCCGCCTTCCTGTCGCGCTTCCGCGTGGAACCGGTCGCTCGCTGAGCTCCCGTTACCCGGCGAGCCCCTCGAGGCGGCGGCGGACCCGGCCCATCGCGCCCCGGTCGGCGAACGCGACGAACACGGTGTCGTCACCCGCGATGGAGCCGACGACCTCGGGCCAGCGCGCACGGTCGAGCGCCGCGGCCAAGGGGTGTGCAGAGCCCGGCAGCGTGCGCAGCACGAGCATGGTCCCGGCGTCACGGATGTCGACGGGCATGTCGTGCAGCAGCGACCGGATCCGGTCCTCGCCGCTCGTGTCGGCCTCCCGCAGCCGCGGGGGCACCGCGTACGACTGCGTCCCGGACCGCCCCGCCTTCACGAGGCCGAGCTCGGCGACGTCCCGCGAGATCGTCGCCTGCGTCGTCCGGAAGCCGCGTTCGCGGAGCGCACCGGCCAGCTCCTGCTGGGTCCGGATGGGCCGCTGCTCCACCAGGTCGCGGATCGCCCGCTGGCGGAGCTGCTTCATGACCTCCATCAGTGCGGGCGACCCTACGTCCGGACCACGAACGTCGCGAGCACGATGGCCGCGAGCACGAACCGGTACACGACGAAGACCGTGAACGACCGCGTTCGCAGGTACCGCAGCAGCACCGTGATCGCGAGGATCCCGGACACGAACGAGGCGACGACGCCCACGATCAACGTGAGCGGCTCGGCGCCCACGACCTCGCCGCGCACGAGCTTGAGGCCCTCGTAGGCAACCGCCATCGCGGTGATCGGCGTGGCCAGGAGGAACGAGAATCGCGCCGCGTCTGCACGGTCGAGGCCCGCGAACAGGGCGGCGGACATCGAGATCCCCGACCGGCTCACCCCGGGGATCAGCGCGAGTGCCTGGGCCACACCGATCCCGGCCGCCCCGCGGAACGTGAGCCCGTCGAGCCGGTGGGTCCGCGGCCCGAACCGGTCCGCCAGCCACAGGATCACGCCACCGACCACGAGCGCCAGGGCGACCAGCCAGATCTGGCGGATCGTGTCCTCGATGAGGTCGTTGAACAGCAGGGCGGCGATCACGGCCGGGACCGTGGCCACGGCGATGAGCCATGCGAGCCGTCGATCGGGATCGTCGCGCAACGAGCGGTCGCGGACGGCCGCGAGGCCGGCGGGGATGAGCCGACGCCAGTCATCGCGGAAGTAGACGAGGAGCGCGGCCAGCGTCCCCCCGTGGAGGACGACCGAGAACGCGAGCGACTCGAGGAACGGGTCGTCCCAGCCGAACAGGTACGGGACGAGGAGCAGGTGGCCCGACGAGGAGATCGGCAGGAACTCGGTGAGTCCCTGCACGACCCCCATGACGAGCGCCTGGACGGCCTGCTCCATCCCCTAGGACCCTCTCCGGACCGTCCGCGAGGCGCGACGCCCTACCGGATGAACAGGGGGGCGAGGACGAGGGTGATCGTCGCGATCAGCTTGACGAGGACGTGGAGCGAGGGGCCGGCGGTGTCCTTGTACGGATCGCCGACCGTGTCGCCGACGACCGCGGCGGCATGTGCCTCGGAACCCTTGCCGAGGACGTTGCCATCCTCGTCCTTGAGGTTGCCCGACTCGATGTACTTCTTCGCGTTGTCCCACGCGCCGCCGCCGTTGTTGAGGACGGTCGCGAGCAGCACGCCGGCGATCGTGCCGACCATGAGGAAGCCCGCCACGGCCTGGTAGCCGAGGACGATGCCGACGGCGATCGGCGCGGCGACGGCGAGGAGGCCGGGGGCGACCATCTCGCGCAGCGCGGCGCGGGTCGTGATGTCGACGACGCGGGCATAGTCGGGCCGCTGCGTGTAGTCCATGATCCCGGGCATCTCCCGGAACTGGCGGCGGACCTCGACGATGATCGACTGCGCGGTCGTGCCGACCGCGCGGATGGCGAGGCTGCTGAAGAAGTAGGCGAGCATCGCGCCCATGAACGCGGCGACGAACACGCCGACGTCGGCGAGGTTGACCGCGGTGAGCAGCTGGGCGTCGGTGCTCCCGTTCCTGATCTGGTTGCCGATGATCTTGTTGACCTTGTCGATGTACGCCGAGAACAGCAGGAATGCGGCCAGCGAGGCGGACGCGATCGCGTAGCCCTTCGTGAGCGCCTTCGTGGTGTTGCCGACGGCGTCGAGCCGGTCGGTGATCTCGCGGGCACCTGCCTCGGCGCGGCTGAACTCGGCGATCCCGCCGGCGTTGTCGGTGATCGGCCCGAAGGTGTCCATCGCGAGGATGTACGCCGTCGTCATGAGCATGCCCATCGTCGCGACCGCGGTGCCGAAGATCCCGCCGACGTTCACGCCCTGCTCGTTGAGCAGGTTCGCCTGGGAGCCGAGCCAGTGGCTCGCGATGAGCGCGATGCCGATCGTGATCGCGGTGACGGCGGTCGTCTCGAAGCCGACGGCGGTGCCGCTGATGATGTTCGTGGCGGGGCCGGTCCGGCTCGCCTCGGCGATCTCGCGGACGGGTCGGTACGAGCCGGCCGTGTAGAACTGGGTGATGTAGACGAAGGCCACGCTGGTCGCGAGGCCGACGATGCCGGCGGCGAAGAAGTAGACCCACGTCGGCAGGTTGCCGACGGTCCCGACGCCACCGTTGGTGTTCATCATCACCGCGGTCGTGATGCCGAGCCCGACCACTGACAGCAGGGTCGTGACCCAGTAGCCGCGGTTGAGCATGTTCATCGGGTCCTCGGTCTCCTTGCCGCGGACGAAGAAGATCGCGACGATCGTGGCCAGGAGCCCGAAGGCGCGAACGACGAGCGGGAAGAAGATCCAAGCCTCGGGATGGGGCCAGCCGGCAGCGGACGCGATGCTGAAGACAGCGACGCCGAGGATCATCGCGCCGATGTTCTCGGCGGCGGTCGACTCGAAGAGGTCG
>DATFQL010000083.1:0-3267 GCA_035264305.1 Candidatus Limnocylindrales bacterium
CCACGGCCGATGCCCGGTCGGTCGAGACCGTGGTCCGGCTCACCACCCACGACGCATGGGCAGAGGCGGCGGCCGCCGCGCCGTTCTGCCTCGCACACCTGCTCGCATTGATGGACGTGCGCCCGCTGCCCGCGTCGTGGCCCGCCGTCGAGACTGGCCAGGTTGCGCGACTGCGGACGCTGAGCGAGCGGCTCGACGCGTTCGCGCACGGCTCCGCACACGACCGGCGGCACCTCCAGACCGCCGACGAGCGCGCGTCGGTGGACGAGGCGGCGGACCTGCTTGCCGGGAACCGCGAGACGGTGGCGTCGCCCGAGTCGGGGCCGGCTTCGCCCGCGACGCCGGGGCTCGCGGCGGTCCTCCTCACCGGCGTTTTCGGCAGCGGCAAGACGACGCTCGCGATCGAGCTCGTCGAGCGGCTCTCGGCCGCGGGCGTCCATGCGGCCGCGATCGACCTCGACTGGCTCGGGTGGTACGAGGCGCCGACCGGATGGGACGAGCACGAGGACCCTCGGCTGACGCTCGAGCACCTCGGGTTCATTGCGTCGCGCTACGCCTCGGTCGGTGTCGAGCGATTCGTCATCGCGGGGACGATTGCGTCCGGGACACGCCACCGGTATGCGGCGGCGGTACGCTGCCCGGTGACCGTCGTCGCGCTCGAGGTGTCGGCGGCTGCCCTACGCACGCGGCTCCGCGGCGACCCGAATGCCTCGCGCGCCGACGACCTGGCGCGTGCCCTCGAACGCCTCGAGGTGGCGCCCGTGGCGGATGACGCCGACTGGTCGATCGACGCCGACCGGCCGGTGGGAATCACAGCGAGCGCCGTCCTCCAGCGGCTCGGATGGGTGACCGGAGATCCTGCGCGACCCTGAACGGGTAGGGGACGGTGAGCCCCATCAACACCAGGAGGAATGCGTGCGCCCGATCCGCATCGCCGCCCAGCTCCATCCTCAGCAGGGCCCGTGGCCCGCCCTGCGCGGCGCCGGCGTGGAGGCCGACGAGCTCGGCTACGACCTCATCTACACGTGGGACCACTTCTTTCCCCTGTACGGCGACCCGGGCGGTCCACATCTCGAATGCTTCTCGATCCTCGCGGCGCTCGCCGAGGCGACGAGCCACGCCGAACTCGGGCCGCTCGTCGCGTGCATCGGCTACCGCAACCCGAATCTCCTCGCAGACATGTCGCGCACCATCGACCATGTCAGCGGCGGCAGGATGGTCCTGGGGCTCGGAGCCGGCTGGCAGCGTCGGGACTACGACGCGTACGGGTACGAGTTCGGCACCTTTCCGACCCGGCTCGCCGACCTCGCCCGGGCGATGCCGGTGATCGAGCAGCGGCTCGCCGAGCTCAACCCACCGCCGCTCCGCCGGATGCCGATCCTGATCGCCGGGGTGGGGGAGCGCGTCACGCTGAAGCTCGTCGCCCGGTACGCGGACGCATGGCACGCCTCGTTCCCCGAATCTCCGGACGAGCTCGTCCCGAAGGTCGAGGCGCTCCGGCGGCATTGCGCCGCGGCGGGCCGAAACCCGGCCGACATCGAATGGGGGCTGGGCGTGGAGCCCGACGACCTCGACCGGTTCCTGCGCGAGGACGCGGACCGCTACGTCGAGCTCGGGTTCACCCAGTTCACCCTGGGATTCAACGGGCCGCGCTGGGACGTCGGCCGTGGCGTCGACTGGCTCCGCTGGCGCGACGAGCGGAACCGGGAGCGGGCGGCCTAGCCTCCGGACACCGCCGCGATCACGTGCACCGTGGCCCCTGGCCGCACAGGCGTGTCGAGCACCGCGAGCTCCCCGTCGACGAACACGTTCAGGTGACGGCGGATGGACGGCCCGGCGTCGAGGACGCGGTTCGCGAGCCCGGGCACTCGCGTGTCGAGGTCGCGGACGATGTCGAGCACCGTCGCACCGGTCGCGCCCATCGTTCGTTCTGCCCCGGGGAACAGCCCGGCGAGGCTTCGCGGCAGGTGGACGACCGCGGGGCGGGCGGCGTCACTCAACGGCGACTGCCTCGACGCTCCAGATCGGCGGCAGGTTGTCAGCGATCCGGCTCCACGTCCGGCCCTCGTCCGCGGACGCATAGAGCTGCCCGGTGCTCGTGCCGAAGTACACGCCCACCGGGTCGAGCGTGTCGTGCGCCATGGCCTCGCGCAGCACGCCGACGTAGGCGTGCTCCTCCGGCAGCCCCTCGCCCGCGCGCACCCACGTGTCGCCGCCGTCGTGTGTCCGCCACACGGCCGCGGCTCCGCCGGGCATCAGGCGCCCCTGCTCCGGATCCGTCAGCGGGATCGTCCAGACCGTCATCGGATCGCGCGGATGCGCCGTCATCACGAACCCGAAGTCGGTCGGCAGGTCCCCCGTGATCTCCTCCCACTGCGTGCCGCCGTCCGTCGAGCGGTACACCCCGCAATGGTTCTGCTGGTAGAGCCGCTCGCCGCCATCCGCGGCCATGACGAGCTTGTGGACGCACTGCCCGAACTCCGGAAACCGGTTGTCGGGGTTGAACTCCGCCCGCACCCCCTTGTTCCGGGTGTCCCACGTCGCGCCCGCGTCCTGCGTCTCGAACACCCCGACTGCCGAGATGCCGACCCACATCCGCGCGTCGTCCGTGGGGTGCGGAACGATCGTGTGGAGGATGAGCCCGCCGGCGCCAGGGCCCCATTCCGGCCGGCTCGGGTGGTTGGTCAGGCCCTCGACGTGCGTCCAGCTCCGGCCCCGATCCGTGCTCCGGAACAGCCCGGCGGGCTCGACGCCGGCGTAGATCCCGTCGAGCCCGGCGGTCACGTTCCAGACCGTGGTCACCTTGGGGCCATCGTCGCCGTAGGTCAGCCCTTCGCTCGAGTGGGTCCACGTCTCGCCGAGGTCCTCGCTCCGCCACACGGCCGGCCCGAACCAGGGGCTGCCGGCCCCGGCAAGCAGCGCGTTGGTGCCGGGTTCCACGGAGATGTCGTGGACCGGCCAGCCGTCGCACAGCGGGCCGCGGATGGCCCACGCCCGGCGGGCGGCGTCGGACTCGAGGATGAACGCGCCCTTCGACGTGCCGACGAGGACGAGCGTGCGATCGGTCATGGTTCCTCCGGGCTCGGGGCGGAGCTGAACGTTGCTCCAGCCTACCGGCGGCGGCGCAACCTGGTTCACCGCGGAGCGTCGGCGAGATACATGTCGAAAGGCGTCGACTTTTCGCGTCATGCTGCAGTGAGGGAGCCGGATTGACGCGGGACCCCTGGCGTGTATTATTCCGACAGGCTAAATAACCAAGTGGTGAAA
>DATFQL010000084.1:0-6731 GCA_035264305.1 Candidatus Limnocylindrales bacterium
GTCTCGTCGTCCACGACGAGGATCGTGCGGGCCATTCGCCGGTCATCGTCGGCAGCGGGTGTTAACGCCGTGTTCACGGCATGTTCACGCTTCGAGCGAGCGCCGGTTGCGCGACGCGGCCCGCGCCACGGCGGCCGGACCCTCGGGGTACTCGATCACGCGGTCACGCGGCCGGGAGCCGCGCAATCGCGGCGTCCAGCCTCGCGAGCGTGCGTTCCCGACCCAGCGCGACGAGCGTGTCGAACAGCGGCGGCGTCGCCGTCTGCCCGGTCGTGGCGACGCGGATCGCCATGAACAGGTCGCCGGCCTTCCAGCCGCGGTCTTCGACGAGCGAGCGGAGCGGCGGCTCGAGCTCCTCGGCCTCCCAGGTCACCCCGTCATGGGCAGCGAGCAACGCCCGCGCGGCAGCGAGACCGTCGCGCGTCGTCGCCGTGCCCCAGCGCTTCGGCACGAGCACCGCCGGGTCGAGCCCCAGGTCGTCGCGCCACAGGAACCCCGCCATGTCCACGATCGCGGCAAGCGTCGGAATGCGCTCCCGCACGATCGGCAGCAGCGATCGCAGCTCATCGGGTGACGGCACGTGGTCCACCTGTCCCGCGATCCGCGCCGCCTCGAGGAACGGAAGCAGCCGGTCCACGAGATCGTCGTCATCGAGCCGCCGGATCCACTGCCCGTTGAGCCACTCGAGCCGCTCGCGGTCGAAGCGGGCGCCGCCCTTCTGGACCTTGCCGAGGTCGAACCGCGCGATGATCTCGTCGAGCGAGAGGACGTCCTCCTCGGTCCCGGGCGACCAGCCGAGGAACGCGAAGTAGTTGACGAGCGCCTCGCGGATGAAGCCCTGCGCGATGTAGTCCGCGACCGCGGTCTGGCTCTTGCGCTTGCTCATCTTCGTGCCGTCGGGGTTGAGGATGAGCGGCAGATGGGCGAACGCCGGCAGCGGGTAGCCGAGCGCGTCGAACAGGAGGATGTGCTTCGGGGTGTTCGAGACATGGTCCTCGCCCCGGATGACGTGGCTGATCCCCATCGCCATGTCGTCGACCACCACGGTGAAGTGGTAGAGCGGTGTCCCATCGGCGCGGACGATCACGAAGTCGCCACCCAGGTTGAACGTGTCGATCTCGACCCGGTCGCGGACGAGGTCGTCCCACGCGACGACGCCGGGACGGACCCGGAACCGAACCGCAGCCGGTCGTCCATCCGCCTCCCGAGCAGCCCGCTCCTCGGGCGTCAACGTCGCGCATCGTCCGACGTATCGGGGCGGCAGCTTGTTGGCCTCCTGCTCCCGCCGATCGGCCTCGAGCTCGTCCGGGCTGCAGTAGCAGGGGTAGGCCCTGTCCTCGGCGAGGAGCGTCGCCGCCGCGGCCGCGTAGTCCGGCAGGCGTGCCATCTGGCGATACGGGGCGTACGGGCCGGCCTCGGAGCGACCCGCGACCCCTGGCCCCTCGTCCCAGCTGATGCCCAGCCAGTGGAGGCCGTCGAGGATGTCCTTCTCGTACGCCTCGGTACTCCGCGCCACATCGGTGTCCTCCAGCCGCAGGACGAACGTGCCGCCGGCATGACGGGCGAACAGGAAGTTGAACAGGGCCGTCCGCGCGGTGCCGATGTGGAGGGGCCCAGTCGGACTGGGCGCGATCCGGACGCGGATGTCGTCGGCCATGCGCCGATTGTAGGGTCCGGCCTCGCCCCGGCTGCTTCGGTCGCCCGGCGTCAGCGCAGGGCGCCGTACACGGCCGCGACGGCCTCGTGGGTGAGCTGCATCGTCGCGCCCCACTCGTCGCGGAGATGGACAACGACGAGGTCGTGATCGGGATCGATCACGAGCAGGCTTCCGGTCGCGCCGCTGTGCCCGAACGACCGCTCCCCCACCGGGAGGCCGTGAGCGCGGCCGAGCAGCCCCCAGCCGAGCCCGTAGGTCGGTCGCCGGGGTGGCGAGCCCGGCTCCCAGACGTCGGCCGTGTGGTGACGCGTCATCAGGTCGACGAACGGTCGGCCGAGCACCCGCACCCCGTCGAGCGTGCCCCCGCCGAGCATGGCACGACCGAACCGGAGCACATCCTCGGGCGTCGACCACAATCCGCCACCGGGCATCGCGAGCGAGACGAGGCGGTCGAGCGTCGTGGCGTCGGGTCCATGATCAGGGCGTCCGCCTCCCTGCGACGCGGACGGCGGGCCAGGTTCCCTTGGATCGAACGTCGTCGCCGCCATGCCGAGCGGGCCCAGGATCCGCCGCGTGAGGTGGACCGGGTAGGCGTCGTCGCCGAGCGCGTCGACGAGCGCCGCGAGGACGTAGAACGACTCCGACGCGTAGCGGTAGCTCGTGCCGGGCGGCCACGTGAGCGGCGTGCGCGCCAGGAAGCGGCGGACGGCGGCCGCGTCCGCAAGCTCGGCCTCGCCCTTGACGTACGGGGCATCGACGAGGCCGGCGGTGTGGGTGAGGATGTGCCAGGTGGTGATCGGGCCAGCGGCCGGCGTGTCGCGGTCCTCGCCGGCCTGCGCGGGCGGCGGATCGAACCACGGCAGGTACGTCCGGACCGGCTCGCTCAGGTCCAATCGCCCGCCCTCGACGAGCTGCATGACCGCCACCGACGTGATCGGCTTCGTGATCGAGGCGATGGCGCTTCGCGGCGCTGTGCCCAACTCGCCGGCCGGCCCGTACGCCGCGATCCGGACCGGCCCGTTCGAGCGGCCGACCGCGAGCGCGGCATACGCGGCCGCCCCGTCGCGCACCGATGTCTCAACCCGCTCGAAGGCTCGATCGAGGCGGCCGGGGTCGAGTTCGGCGAATCCCACCGAGGTGTGTCAGGCGGGGCGCGACGGCACGGTGTGGAACAGCGACCGGTCTGCCTCGCCCTCGAGGACGCGGATGAGCGCCGCCGGCCGCAGCCCCAGCGTCGCGCGCCCTCGGGGCCCCTCGAGCGTCAGCGAGTCGAGGCTCTCCGAGCGCGCGAGGATCGTGATCGGTGCCCCCGGCGTGAGCGCCCGGGCCTCGAGGTACGAGAGCAGCCCAGCGTCCTCCTCGGCCTCCTCCGTGATCCGGAGGACCGTGGCTCGGGTGCCCGACTCGAGCTCGGACAACGGTGTGCCGGAGGGCCGGGCACGCGCGGTCTCGAGGTCGATCGGGTTGCCGTGGGGACAGGTGACGGGGTGGCCGAGCAGCTCGTCGATCTTCGCCTCGACCCGCGGCGACAGCGCGCCCTGGAGGCGCATCGCCTCGACATCGCTCTCCGCCCAGGACAGCCCGACGACCGAGGTCAGCAGCCACTCGAGCAGCGCGTGGCGCCGGAAGATCGCGTCGGCGGCGGTCCGCCCGGCATTCGTCAGGACGAGGCCGCGGCCGGTCGCCGGCTCCAGCAGCCCGTCCGCGGCGAGCCGCCGGCACATCTCGGACGCGGCCTGCGTGGACACGCCGACGTGGCGCCCCAGCTGCGCCGTCGTGGCAACGCGACCGTCGGAGCCCATCACCCGGAGCGCAAGCAGGTACTCCTGCGCCGCCGCCGAAATGTCCGAGTCGTGACGGTGGGGCATGCGGCCAGTCTACGTCCCGGGACTGGGTCCCCCGGGCGTCGGGGACCCCGGCGGCGTCCGCCAGACGGCGTTCGCACCCCAGGCGAGACCGACGAGGTACGCCGCCGCGACGACGACGCCCAGGATTGGCGCCCCCACCCGGCCCTCGGGGCCGGTCCCGATCGACAGGACGGCCGCGACCGGCAGGGCGACGGCCAGTGCGACGATGCCGGCGAACGCCGCGACGGCGGCGGCAGGCGCCACCAGGAACAGGGCCGCGACGACGAGCGGCTGCGCGGCGAGCGTGACGATCGGAACGGGCTCGGGGCACGAAGCCGAGAGCGCGGCACATCCGGAGACCTCGTTCAGGAGCGTGGCCACCGCGTACCCCAGCGGGGGCCACCCGAAGATCGCGAGCGCGAGCCGCCAGCGCCGATCGGTCCTCGCGAGCCCGAGCAGGTTGCGAGGTGCGGCACGACGCGCGAGCGACTCGAGATCCGGCAGATCGACATCGTCGTCGCCGAAGGCGGGCCCACGACCCGGCGCGCCTGCGCGATGTCGACGGCTTCGCGCGCGTGACACGTCGTCGGGCGACAGCTCGTCATACCGCCAGCTTCGGGTCCCCCAGTCCGTGCCGCCGCTCGTCGTCGACTCCGCCGATTCGGTCTCTTCGCGTGCGTCGGTGGTCCACGCCCACCGTGGCTCGCCGCCAGCGGGTGCTTCGGGCCCGGCCGTGTCGCCGATCGGAGCCTCCGGCTCGTCGAGCCGCATGCCGGCGGCTGGATCCCCGGCCTGCCGCGACGCCCGGCGGGCGCGTGCCTGGTAGTCGGGACCGTGCTTGCGCGGGTCGGCATATTCGCGCGGGTTGATCGTCCAGTACGTCCCGGACGACGGGCCGTACCACGCGCCGCCGTCCCACTCCGGGTCGAGCGGCGCTTCCTTCGCCTCGTCGTACGTCGTGGAGCCGGGCGTCGCCGTCCTCGGGTCGCGACGGCTGTGGTGCTCGCGGTGGGTGCGATCGCGCCTCGGCCGCGCCGTGGGACCCGGCTCGCCATTCGAGCCCGTCGTCCCCGAGCCCGTCGTCCCCGAGCCCGTCGCGCCCGGACGCGGCCCGCCGGCGGTCTTCTGGCTCGGCGCACTCGGTCCCCCGCTGGCGGTCGATCCGGCCGTTCCGCCGGTGCCCGAGCGCCTCGCCCGCCACGCGTCACGCGACGCGCGCGCCCGCGCCGCATCCGCTCGCGACGGGTCCTGTCGTCGGGTGCGGGCGCCGGGCTGCGGCGGGATGCGGAGCCGGCCCTCGCCGTCCACCAGCTTCTCGTACGCCGCCTGGATCGCGAGGAACCGGGGCAGTGCACGCTCCCCTGCCGCGTCGGGGTGGTACTGCTTCACGAGCCGCCGGTACGCCGACTTGATCTCGTTGAGGGTTGCCCCGGGCGCGACCCCCAGCGTCCGATGCGGATCGCCGTGGAATGTCATCGAGACGCTCGAAGTTCCGTCGTCGGTCAGCCAACGCTCAACGCGTCAGCTCTCCAACCGGCGCGAGCTCGAATTCGGGGATCGCCTCCGCCGCCAGCCGGCCGTGTGAATCGAGGCTCGGAACGCGGTGGTACCGGGCGAGGGACCGAAGCGCCTGGCCCTCGAGCGCGCCGACCTGGCGCAGGGCTTCCACCGCCGTCGAGTACGTGGCCCGGTCGTTGCCATCGCCGTCCTCGAGCTTCACCGCGATGCCGGTCGCCGGCGAGCCGTCGCCTCGCGCACCCGGGAGGATGCCGACCCCTCGCAGACCTTCCATGCCACTCTTGCTCACGATCGTGCCGTCAGAGGCCTTCATCAGCGACGTGTCGAGCCGCTCGCGGGAGCCCGCGACCATCTCGGGGTGCGCGAGCATCGCGTCGCGGATGACGACCAGATCCGCCGCGTACGCCGCCCTCGGATCGGCGGCGCCCAGCGCGGCCGGATCGGCCAGGACCGCGTACGCCTCGGCGACCTGTCGGAGGCGGAAGCCATACGTCAGAATCCCGCAGCCGTCGAGGCCGGTCACGAGCTTGTCGGGTCGAACGCCGAAGATCGCGGCAACCCCGTCGGCGTACGCGCGCTGCGCGGGGTGCTCGGGCTCCCAATAGCCGTCCATCGGCCACCCGCCGAGCTTCGCCAGCAGGATGAACACCGTGTGCTGGCCCGAGCACATGTGGCGGACGACGCCGGGCCGCTCGCCGTCGCGCGCGAGCCGCGCCGCGGTCAACGCATCGAGCGGCGCGGCGACGCCGGGCTGCAGGACCGACGTCGAGATCTGGAGACGCCGGTACATCGCCTGAAGGGTGCGGACATGGAGATCCTCGCCCGAATGGCTCGACGCCATCAGCGCGAGCTCCTCGCTCGTCAGGTCGAGCTCGTTCGTTCCCTTCGCGCGCAGGAGCGCGAGCAGCCCGAACGGCTTGACGGCGCTGCGAAGATTCACGACCCGGTCCGGGTCGCCGATCACGTGGAGCATCCGCCCGGACCCATCCACCTCGACCACGTCGCCGCGATGGACCGCCTCCACGACGCCATTCCGGATCTGCCTGACGAGGATCGGCGGGGCCGCTGGTCGTGCCGTGCGCGCGCTGGAGGTTCGGCTCGTCGAGCCGCGCCCGGCACCGGTTCCGCGTGTGACGGCCATCGCCTCCGAGGATAGCCGGGCACGCTAGCATTCGCGCGTGGCGACCAGTCCGAACCTGCACGTCTCGCAGCACCCCGCGGTGCGCCACAAGCTCGGGATCCTGCGCGCGGAACGGACCGAGCCGAAGAAGTTCCGCGAGGTCGTCCGCGAGCTGTCGTGGCTGCTCGGCTACGAGGCGCTCGGCGACGCACGGATGCGGCCGCTCGACGTCAAGACGCCACTCGAGATCATGGCCGGCGAGGAGCTGGCGGACCGGATCGGGCTCATCCCGATCCTGCGCGCGGGCCTGGGCATGGTCGACGCGATGCTGGAGCTGATGCCGACGGCGGAGGTGTGGCACCTGGGCCTGTTCCGCGACGAGCGGACGCTGCGGCCGGTCGAGTACTACAACAAGCTGCCCGACAGCGCGACGGTCGACCTGTGCCTGATCCTCGACCCGATGCTCGCCACCGGCGGATCGGCCTCTGCCGCGATCGAGGTCCTCAAGCGCTGGGGCGCCGTGCGGATCAAGCTCGTCAACCTCATCGCCGAGCCCGAAGGCGTGGACGCGGTCACCACGGCCCACCCT
>DATFQL010000085.1:0-8277 GCA_035264305.1 Candidatus Limnocylindrales bacterium
TGGAGCGGCATGACCGGCGGGATCGTCACGCTCCACGAGGGGACGGTTCCGCGCGACTGATTCGCGAGCGGACGAATGGCCCCCGCGCCGGCTGCATGCGTAGACTGCCGCGATGCCCGATCCCGTCGCGCGCCTGGCGGAGGCGACCGTTCCCGCGCGCCTCGGACGCTCGTTCCGATGGCTCCTCGCGACCTCCGTCCTGACCAATGTCGGCGACGGCGTCGCACTCGCAGCGGGGCCGCTGCTTGTCGCATCGCAGACCCGGGACCCGCTCCTCGTCTCGATGGCGTTGCTCGCGCAGAACGTCCCGGTGCTGCTGTTCGGCTTTACCGCGGGCGTCGTCGCGGACCGCGTCGACCGGGTCCGGATGATCGCCCTCGTCAACGTGTGTCGTGCGGCGATCCTCGCCGTTCTCGCCGCGACGATCGTGACCGGAGCCGTCAGCATCGCGGTCGTCCTGCTGGCGTTGTTCGTCCTCGGGACGGCGGAGACGTTCGCGGATGTCGGCGGGGGGAGCATCCTGCCGCGGCTCGTCCGACGCGAGGATCTCGGGATCGCGAACGCCCGCCTCCAGGGCAGCGTCCTGCTCACGAACCAGCTCGTCGCCCCGCCGATCGGCGCATTCCTGTTCGCGGCCGGGATGGCGTTGCCGTTCGCGACCGACGCGGCCTGCTTCGCGCTCGGGGCGGTGCTGATCACGCGCGTCCGGTACTCGACCGCGGCGGAACCCGGCGACGAGACCGCGCCGCGGAGCTCATGGCGGGCGGACATGGCCGAGGGCATCCGGTGGCTCGCCGGGCACCCGCCGATGCGGACCCTGTTCATCACGATCGTCGCGTTCAACGTGACGTTCGGTGCAGCGTGGTCGGTCCTCGTCCTGTACGCCCAGGAGCGGCTGCACATGAGCGACGTCGGGTTCGGGCTGCTGACGACCGCGATGGCGATCGGCGGGATCATCGGCACGGTGTCGTACGGGCGGCTCGAGCGCCGGTTCTCGCTGGCCGACATCATGCGCGTCGGCCTGCTCATCGAGACCGGCACCCACCTCGTGCTCGCGCTGACCACGCTGCCGGCCGTCGCCCTGGTCACGTTCGTCGTGTTCGGGATGCATGCCTTCGTGTGGGGCACGACGTCCACCGCCGTGCGCCAGCGGGCCGTCCCGGACGAGCTCCTCGGTCGGGTGACGGGGGTGTACCACGTGGGGGTCATGGCGGGGATCGTGGCGGGCACGCCGATCGGCGGCTGGCTCGCGCGCGAGTACGGCATCACCGCCCCGTTCTGGTTCGGATTCGTCGGCAGCGCGATCCTGGTCACGCTGCTCTGGCGCGAGTTCGACAACATCGTCCACGCCGGCGACCGGCCCGCTGCCCCGGTCATCGCGGCGGCCGATTCCTGACATCCCCTGACACGGGCCGTGGGGTACGATGCGCCGCCCATGCCGAGCCCCACCGAGACCCCTCCGCTCATCCACGCCCGCGGCTTGACGAAGCGATTCGGCGAGTTCACGGCGGTCGATGCGATCGACTTCGACGTGGCGCCGGGCGAGAGCTTCGGGTTCCTCGGGCCGAACGGCGCGGGCAAGACCTCGACCATGCGCATGGTCGCGTGCGTGTCGCCCGTGACCGCCGGGACGCTCCGCATCCTCGACCTCGACCCGAACGCGGACGGCCCGCAGATCCGTGGCCGCCTGGGCGTCGTGCCGCAGCAGGACACGCTCGACACCGAGCTCTCGGTGAAGGACAACCTCGTGATCTACGGACGCTACTTCGGCCTGTCCCGGGCGGAAGCCGGGCGGCGGGGCGACGAGCTCCTCGACTTCGCGCAGCTGACCGAGCGCGCGAAGGACAAGGTCGAGCCGCTGTCGGGCGGCATGAAGCGGCGGTTGACGATCGCACGCGCGCTCATCAACGAGCCGTCGATCCTGCTGCTCGATGAGCCCACGACCGGCCTCGATCCGCAGGCGCGCCATCTCCTGTGGGAGCGGCTGTACCGGCTGAAGCAGCGCGGCGTGACGCTCGTCCTGACCACGCACTACATGGACGAGGCGGAGCAGCTGTGCG
Organism: Candidatus Limnocylindrales bacterium; assembly: GCA_035264305.1. Taxonomy (GTDB): domain Bacteria; phylum Chloroflexota; class Limnocylindria; order Limnocylindrales; family CSP1-4; genus CAIXZV01. Next base: position 2,061 of record DATFQL010000085.1, read on the forward strand.
ACCGGCTCGTGGTGATGGACAAGGCGAGGATCGTCGCGGAGGGGTCCCCCCGGGAGCTGATCGAGCAGCACTCGTCGCGCGAGGTCACCGAGCTGCGGTTCCCGGTGGGCGTGCAGGAGACGCTCGATGGCCAGTTGGATGGCCTCGGCGAGCGGATCGAGCAGCTCCCGGATCGGGTGCTCGTGTACTCGGACGACGGCGAGGCGGTCGCGGCGGTCGCGCATCAGCGGGGGCTCCAGCCGGAGACGGTGCTCGTCCGGCGGTCGTCGCTCGAGGACGTGTTCCTGCGCCTCACCGGCCGGAGCCTCGTCGACTGATGGCGGTCGCGGAGGCGCGGCACGGCGGCGACGGCGGCTCGCTGCTGCCTGCGACGGGCAGCGGGGTGCCGCGCCAGAGCGCCGTGCGCGCGGCGCTCGCGGCGTACGAGCACATGTGGCTCCTCTACCGGCGGACGTGGCGCGGCTCGATCTTCGGGTCGTTCGCGCAGCCGGTGCTGTTCCTCGTCGCGATGGGAATCGGGCTCGGCGGGTACGTCGATGCGTCGAACAACTCGGCGATGGGCGGCGTGCCGTACATCGTGTTCCTCGCGCCGGCGCTGCTCGTGTCGACGGTCATGCAGGGCGCCGCGTTCGAGGGCACGTTCCCGGTCCTCGGCGGCTTCCGCTGGAACCGCCGCTACCACGCCATGTACTCGACGCCGCTGACACCGGACGCGATCGCCTTCGGGCAGATCGGATGGACGGCGACGCGGTCGACGATGACCGGCGCGATCTTCTGCCTGGTGATCGTCCTGTTCGGGGCGGCCGGGTCGCCCGCGATCGTCTGGTCGGTGCCGATCGGCACCCTGACCGGCCTCGCGTTCGCGGCGCCGATCGCCGCCTACATGTCGACCCAGCGCGACACGACGGCATTCAACTCGATCTGGCGGTTCGGGATCACGCCGCTGTTCCTGTTCTCGGGCACCTTCTTCCCGATCGAGCAGCTGCCCGACGCCATCCGCTGGGTGGCCTGGCTGTTCCCGCTGTGGCACGGCGTCGACCTTGCGCGCTCGCTGAGCCTCGGGACCGTGTGGCAGGACCCGATCGTGCAGCTCGCGCACCTCGCGATCCTCACGGCCTTCGCGGTCGTCGGCGTCGTCGCGATGTTCGTCATGTTCCGCCGGCAGCTCGCGAAGTGAGCGGGTACGTCGCGCCGCTGCGCGTCCTGCCCACCCGGCTCGGGAGCCGGCGCGCGGCGCTGCTGATCGAGCGCAACCTGTACGTCTACAAGAGCGGCTGGATCGTCATCTTCAGCGGGTTCTTCGAGCCCCTGTTCTACCTGCTCTCGGTGGGGCTCGGCATCGGCGGGCTCGTCGGTGACATCCCGGGCCCGAACGGGACACCGATCCCGTATGCGCTGTTCGTCGCGCCCGCCCTCCTCGCGTCGGCGTCGATGAACGGGGCGATCGCCGAGTCGACGTTCAACGTGTTCTTCAAGCTCAACTACGAGAAGACGTATGACGGGGTGCTCGCGACGCCGCTCGGGCCCGGCGACGTGGCGCTGGGCGAGATCGGGTGGTCCGTGATCCGCGCGACCCTGTACGCGCTCGGGTTCATGGTCGTGCTGCTGGTCATGGGGCTGTTCGCGTCGCCATGGGCGGTGCTCGCGCTGCCGGCCGCCACCCTCCTCGCGTTCGCGTTCGCCGCCGTCGGGATGTCGGCGACGACCTTCCTGCGCTCGTGGCAGGACTTCGACCTGATCCAGCTCGTGGTCCTGCCGCTGTTCCTGTTCAGCGGGACGTTCTACCCGATCTCGTCCTACCCGCCCGCGCTCCAGCTGTTCGTCCAGCTGACGCCGCTGTACCAGGGCGTGACGCTGTGCCGGGCGCTGATCACGGGCGCCGTGGACCCGGGGATCCTCGTGCATGTCGTGTACCTGGTGGTGATGGGGCTGATCGGGCTGGTGATCGTCGCGCGCCGGTTGGACAAGCTGCTGCTCAAGTAGGGCGCAGCCTCGGGCGCGCCGCGCCGATTGCGTTCGTTCCTTCTTCCTCGCGTCGCCCGCGGAACGTTCCAAGCGGAGCGAATCGCGTCGCGGATCCCCTGGCGTTCCAAGCGGAGCGAATCCCGTCCGATGGAACAACTGGTGTTCAATCGGGAGGGAATCCCGCCGAGTGGAACATGCACCGTTCGGACTGGAGCGAATCCCGCCGGTTGGAACGCACGGTGATCCACGGTTCCCCACGCACCTGACTGCCGCTGTGCGCGCATCCGGCGCCACACTCGCCCAGGGCCGCGGGACGCGCGCCCGATACGATCCCGAGGATGCCGATCCGAGACCCCGTTGCCGCGGCTCGCGACGCCCGGACGCTCCCCGAGCTCGACGCCTCCATCGCCGACTGCTTCGCCTGCCCCCGCCTCGTGGCGTGGCGCGAGGAGCAGGCGCGGGTCAAGGTCGCGCGCTACCGCCACGAGACGTACTGGGCCCGCCCCATCCCTGGGTACGGTGACCCACACGCGCGGATCCTGCTCGTCGGTCTCGCCCCCGCGGCACACGGGGGCAACCGGACCGGCCGCGTGTTCACCGGTGACGAGTCGGGTGAGTTCCTGTGGCGGGCGCTCCACGCGCAGGGACTGAGCAACAAACCGGTCAGCCGCCACGCCGGTGACGGCCTCGAGGCGATCGACACGCGCATCGCCGCCGCGGTGCGGTGCGCCCCGCCCGCGAACCGCCCGACACCGTGGGAGCAGGCGACATGCCGGCCGTACCTCGTCCGCGAGCTCGAGCTGCTGCCCGAGCTGCGGGTCATCCTGCCGCTCGGCGCGATCGGCTGGGACGCGGCGCTCCGGGCGCTCGCCGCGCACGGCTACGCCACCCCGCGCCCGAAGCCGGGATTCGCTCACGCCGCCGAGGCAGCCGTCGGGCCGTACGTGCTCCTCGGGAGCTACCACCCGAGCCAGCAGAACACGTTCACCCGCAAGCTCACCCAGCCGATGCTGCGGGCCGTCCTGGCGCGTGCCAGGGAGCTCGCCGGCCTCCCGCCCGCCTGAGGCGCATCGTCGCGCCACGACCGTCAACGTCCGCCGAAAGTAACCCTGGGGTCGCCTACCCGCGGTTCCTGAATCGCCTGAGCGGCGTGTTCGCATCGCTGTTCCGACGATCGCAGTCCGGGCCGACACGTTGCGGGGTCCGGCGCTCCAGGCCGCATGGCGACGGACTATCCGGCTCACCAGGCGCGAGGACGGCTGACCGGCTCGAGGCCCCACCTCCCGTACACTCGTCGTCCCATGACGGCGGAACGAGAACGCGACTACTACGAGGTGCTCGGCGTCGAGCGCGGCGCCGACGACGAACGGATCAAGCGCGCGTTCCGCAAGCTCGCGCAGCAGTGGCACCCCGACGTCAACAAGGAGCCCGACGCGCAGGCGCGGTTCAAGGAGATCAACGAGGCATACCAGGTCCTCGGCGATCCGCAGCGGCGCCAGCAGTACGACATGTTCGGTCGCGCGGGAGTGAACGGCGGCGGCCCCGGCGGCTTCGAAGGAGCGGGATTCGGCGGGTTCTCGGACATCTTCGACGCGTTCTTCGGCGGGTCGATGGCCGGCACCGCGCGACGTGCGCGGCCGCAGACGGGCAGCGACCTGCGCTACGACCTCCGCATCTCGTTCGAGGAGGCCGTCCTCGGCACCGAGAAGGAGATCGAGTTCCCGGTCTTCGGACGGTGCGACACCTGCAACGGCTCGGGTGCGAAGCCGGGCACGGACCCCGTCGAATGCCCGCAGTGCAAGGGTCGCGGCGAGGTCCGGTCGATCCGCCAGACGATGCTCGGCCAGATGGTGAGCGCGAGCCCGTGCCCGCGCTGCCGGGGCGAGGGGCGGATCGTCGAGACGCCGTGCGAGACCTGCCACGGCGAAGGCCGCACGGAGCGCCGACGCAGCCTGCGCGTGACGATCCCGGCGGGCATCGACGAGGGGCACCAGATCCGGCTCTCGAACGAGGGCGAGGTCGGCCCACGCGGCGGCGCATCCGGCTCGCTCTACGTCGCCGTCCACGTGACCGATCATCCGGAGCTGACCCGCGAGGGGACGGAGCTGTACTACGAGGCCGACCTGTCGATCGCCCAGGCCGCGCTCGGGACGCGGATCCGGGTGCCGACGGTCGAGGGCGACGACACCGACGTCGAGATCAAGCCCGGCACCCAGCCCGGGACGGAGATCCGCCTCCGTGGCCGGGGCGTGCCCCACCTCCGTCGTTCGTCGGCACGCGGCGACCTTCACGTGATCGTCAACGTCGTGGTGCCGGCGAAGCTGACCAAGAAGCAGCGCGAGCTCCTCGAGGCGTTCGCGAAGGAATCGGGCGATTCGATCGCCGAGCACCAGGGGCTGCGCGAGAAGCTGGGCCTCGGGTGAGCGCCGGCGCCGACACGGCCGCCGGCGACCAGGCACACGAGCGCTCGCCCGGCGTCGCGGGCGGGCAGGACGCGCTCGCCGCGGTCGACCTCGACGCCGCCGCAGCGACCCCCGGTGCCTGGCTCGAGCTGTCGGTCTCGGCCGATCACGAGGCCGTCGAGGCCGTGTCCGAGATCCTGTCACGCGCTGCCCCCGGGGGGACGTCCGTGGAGCCCGCATTCGAGCTCGTCGAGGAGGGCCTGGCGGCGCGCGTCGACCTCGAGCGGCCCGCGCGCGTCCGCGCGCACCTGCCGCTCAACGATGTGCCGGCGGTCCGCGCGGCGGTGACCCGGGCCCAGCGCGAGCTCGGGCATCTGCAGGCGTTCGGGCTCCGGCCGATCGGCGACCTCACCGCGACGATCGTGCGCGAGGCCGACTGGGCGAACGCGTGGAAGGAGCACTTCCCGGTCCTTCGCGTCGGACGCAGGATCGTGATCCGGCCGACGTGGCGGCGGCACCGCCGGCAGCCGGACGACGTCGTCCTCGCCCTCGATCCGGGGATGGCGTTCGGCACGGGCCTCCACCCGACCACGCGCCTGTGCCTCGCGTCGCTCGAGTCGCTCGCCGACCGCGGCGTCCTCGCATCCACCGGCGCGGGGGGCGGGCCGTCCCGTGTCCTCGATGTCGGCTGCGGGTCAGGGATCCTGGCGATCGCGGCGGGGCTCCTCGGCGCCCGTGAGGTGCTCGCCGTCGACGTCGACCCGATCGCCGTCGAGGCCACCACCGCAAATGCTGCGCGCAACCGGCTGGGACGCGTCATCACGGCTCGGGCAGGCAGCGCACCGACGGGCGAGGGGCCGTTCGATGTCGTCCTCGCCAACCTGATCGCGTCGCTTCTCGTCCGACTCGCGGACGGGTTGGTCGAGGACGTGCGCCCCGGCGGCACGCTCCTGGCGTCCGGGATCTTCGAGAACCGCGAGGCCGATGTGGCGGAGGCATTCGCCGCACGGGGTCTCAGCGTCGCCCACCGCCGTGCCGAGGGCGAATGGGTGGCGCTGGAGCTCGTCCGCTCGGCCTGAGGCGACCGCCTCCTGCGCTACGATCACCGCCCGAGGTGCCGCCCGGGCCGTGACGCCCGCCAGCACCGAACCTCGCAACAGAACCTTGCCCCCCGTATCGACCGATGCCCGACCTCTCCGCCTACTTCCCGCTCATCCTCGGGACGCACATCACGCTGGCGATCGCCCTGTTCCTGCCGAGCCTGCTCCTCCCGTTCACGCTCCGCAACCGCCTCGTGAGCTCCGGCTACGACGCCCCGCAGCCCGGGCCGCTCGTCCGCGCGATGCTGTGGCTCCAGGCCCACGGGACGCTCGTCATCGGGGCCGGCCTCGCGCTGACCGGCCTTGCCATGATCGCGGTGCTCGGGCCGCAGATGCTCCGGCAGCCGTGGCTGCTCGTCAGCCTCGCGACCTATGCGATCACGGCGCTCGTGGCCTTCGCGGTGCAGCGCCCGACGCTCCGGCGCCTCGTCCGCCGCGACGAGATCGAGACCGACGCCGACCGCGAACGGTGGCGCGAACGGGCGCGCCGCCAGCGCTACATCGCCTACGCGATCACGACCGCGGTGGGCTTCATCGCGTTCATGATGTCCACGAAGCCAGTCCTGTGGTGATCGAGGCCCGGCCGCGGTCGGCGGCGATCGTCAACCTCGGCTGCAAGGTCAACCAGTCCGAGATGGAGGCCGCGGCCCGGCTCCTGCGGGAGGCATCGATCCCGCTCGTCGCGGACGGCGGTGGCGCCGAGCTCGTGCTCGTCAACACCTGCACCGTGACGTCGACCGCCGACGAGAA
>DATFQL010000086.1:0-2863 GCA_035264305.1 Candidatus Limnocylindrales bacterium
GGGAAGATGGGCGTCGCGATCGCCGAGGCTGCCCTGGCGCGGGGTGCGCAGGTCACGATCGTCGCGGGCAGGGTCGACGTCCCGCTCCCGGACGCCGCGGCGGTGGTGCGCGCCGAGCGGACCGTGGACATGCGCGACGCCGTGGTGCGCGCCGTGGTGGACGGCGGCGCCGACTCGCTCGTCATGGCGGCCGCAGTCGCGGACTTCCGGCCCGTCACGACCGCGTCGACCAAGCTCGTGCGCGGCGAGCGGCTCGCCCTCGAGCTCGAGCCCACGGAGGACATCCTCGCCGAGGTCGCCGCGCGCGCCCGGGAGCTCGACCCGCGGCCGGTCATCGTCGGGTTCGCGGCGGAGACGGGCTCGCTGGATCGGGCGCCGGAGAAGCTGCGCCGCAAGGGTGCGGACCTGCTGGTCGCGAACGACGTGAGCGAGGCCGGCTCGGGCTTCGGCAGCGACACGAACCGGGTCGTGATCCTCGGCGCCGACGGGTCACGCGACGAGCTGCCGCTGCTGTCGAAGCGCGAGGTCGCGGACCGCCTGCTGGACCGGGTGCTCGCGCTGTTGGACGAACGACGGACCCCGGCGCACACTGGCCGCCAGACCACGGAGGCTTCATGAGCGCCCAGACCGAGACCGTCCGCCGCCTGTCGGTCCTCGACATCGCGAAGCTCCACGCCGACGGCGTCCGGATCGCGACGATCACCGCGTATGACTACCCAACCGCCGCGCTCGTGGACGAGGCCGGCATCCCGCTCATCCTCGTCGGCGACTCGCTCGCACAGGTGCTGCTGGGGTACGACACGACCGTCCGGGTCACGATGGACGAGATGCTCCACCACACCAAGGCCGTGGTCAGGGGCACGAGACGCGCGTTGATCGTCGCCGACATGCCCTTCCTCTCCTACCCCGATCCGGACACGGCGCTGCAGAACGCGGGCCGGTTCATGCGCGAGGCGGGGGTCCAGGCCGTCAAGCTCGAGGGCGGCGTGCGGAGCGCAAAGACCACCGAGGCGCTTGTCCGCGCCGGGATCCCGGTCATGGGCCACATCGGGCTCACGCCGCAGGCCATCAACACCCTGGGCAAGGTCCGGGTGCAGGGCAAGAACCGGGACCAGGCGCGCCAGCTCCTCGCCGACGCGCTCGCCGTCCAGGAGGCCGGTGCGTTCGCGGTCGTGCTGGAGCTCGTCCCGGAGCAGCTCGCGGCGGCGATCACCGAGCGGCTGCGGATCCCGACGATCGGGATCGGGGCAGGCGCAGGCTGCTCCGGGCAGATCCAGGTGATCAACGACACGCTGGGCTATGGCGACTGGACGCCGAAGCACGCCCGGACCTACGCCGACCTGCGCGGCACGATCCTCGGCGCGGTCCAGCAGTACCGGGCGGATGTCGAGGCGGGAACGTTCCCGGGCGAGGCCGAGACGGTGCGGATGGACGAGTCGGTGCTGGACGAGGTCCTGGGCCGCGCCGCCGAGGACCAGGCCGAAGGGGTGCCGCTGGCCGGCATCCCGCTCGACCGCGACCTCTAGCCGCCGGTCGCCGCCCGACGGCATGCAGGTCGTTCGCACCCGCGCCGACCTTCGTGCCGCGCTCGCCGGCGCGCCCAGGCCCGTGGGCCTCGTGCCGACGATGGGGTGGCTGCACGAGGGTCACGTCTCGCTGGTCGCGCGGGCCCGCGCCGAGAGCGCGACGGTCGTGATGTCGATCTTCGTCAACCCGACCCAGTTCGGCGACGCCGCGGACTTCGAGCGCTATCCTCGGAACGAGGCGCGAGACCTCGCGAGGGCGGACGACGCCGGCGTCGACATCGTGTTCGTACCGACGGTCGACGAGGTCTACCCGCCCGGGTTCGACACGAGCGTGTCGGTCGGCGCGATCGCGGGACCGCTCGAAGGCGCGGCACGTCCCGGCCACTTCGACGGGGTGGCGACCGTCGTCGCGATCCTGTTCGCCCTCGTCGGCGGGGAGCGCGCGTACTTCGGCCTCAAGGACTACCAGCAGGTGCGCGTGATCCGCCGCATGGCGCTCGACCTCGCGCTGCCGACGACCGTCGTCCCGTGCGAGACCGTCCGGGAGCCCGACGGCCTCGCGATGTCGTCCCGGAACGCCCGGCTGTCGGCGGCCGGACGAGCCGCCGCTCCCGTGCTCCGCCGGGCGCTGCTCGCGGGTGCCCGGTCGATCCGCGCAGGGACCACCGACGCCGAGGCGGTCCGGCGCGCGATGCTCGAGGTGCTCGCCACCGAGCCGCTCGCGGAGCCCGACTACGTCTCGGTGGCCGACCCCGACTCGCTCGCGGAGCAGGACGAGGTCGGCGCCGAAGCCCTGCTCTCGCTCGCCGTCCGCATCGACGGGGTGCGGCTCATCGACAACGAGCCCGTCCAGGCCCCCGGCATGGGCTAGGCCGCGTCGGCGGCACCTTCGCGAACCACGGCGGTCGATGCAGCGGCGGGCGTCCGTCGCACGACGGCGAGCCAGATCAGCAGGCACCCCGCGAGCGACGCGATCGCGCCGGCCGGGAACACCGCGGCCAGCCCCCATCGGCCCGCGATCTGTCCGGCGAGGATCGCGCCCGTGATCGCGCCGAGGGCATACGCCGTGCTCGAGAACAGCGCCTGCGCGGTCGCCTGGAGGTGGACCGGCGCGCGACGGGCGATCCAGGTCGTGGTGCCGACGAGGAACAGGGCGAAGCCGACGCCGCCGAGGGCCGCGGCGACGATCATCCCGGACGGGTCACGGCTCCCACTGAACACGAGGGCTCGAACGGCGAACACGCCCGACCCCGCGACGAGCAGCCACGCGAGCCGGACACGCCCCACGATCCGCCTGAATGCGAGCATGGTCGGGATCTCGAGGACGGCGTTCGCGG
>DATFQL010000087.1:0-4246 GCA_035264305.1 Candidatus Limnocylindrales bacterium
CGGCTCCAGCGGAGCGACAACGTCGTGGGCCGCCACTTCTGGCCCGGCCAGGCGTTCCTCTCGGCCGGACTGTTCTTCCTCACCGCGGCCGTCCTCTCGGCGATGGGCGGGCTCGTGCAGATCAACCCGGTGTGGGCGTACGGCCCGTTCGAGCCGGCGATCGTCAGCTCCCCTGCGCAGCCCGACTGGTACGTCGGCTGGCTGGACGGGGCGCTCCGGATCTTCCCGCCGTTCGAGCCCACGATCCTCGGGATCGTCATCCCGTCGGCGTTCATCCCCGGCGTCGTCATCCCGGGCGCGCTGTTCACGCTCGTCGCGCTGTGGCCGTTCGTGGAGCGCCGGATCACGAAGGACCGGCGGGAGCACCACCTGCTCGACTGGCCGTGGGAGGCTCCCTTCCGGGCCGCGATCGGTGCCGCGATCCTGACGTTCTTCGCGATCCTGACCCTCGCCGGCGGCAACGACGTCATCGCCGTGTTCCTCGACCTCTCGGTGGAGTCGCTGACCTGGATCTTCCGGGTGCTCGCCGTCGTCGGCCCCGTCGTCGCGGGGCTCATCACCTGGCTGCTGTGCCGCAACCGACTCGGCCGCCCCGCGCCGGACGAGCTGGAGCCGGGCGACGCGGCGAACGCGGACGAACGCCCGCTCAACGCCGGTGTTGCCCTGCGGCGGACGGCATCGGGCGGGTTCGAGGAGGCCGAGGGGTGAGCCGGCGGCCGGGATGGCGCGCCATCGGCGGCCTCGCCCTGGGGTTCGCGGTGGCGGGCTGTCTGCCGGCGCCCGTCACCAGCCAGGGGCGCGAGGTCGCACGCCTGTACGGGACCTTCCTGCTGATCGCCGCACTGGTCGCGATCGTCGTGCTCGGGCTCGCGATCTTCGCGATCCTCCGCTACCGCGGCGCGCCCGGCGACGACGAGCTGCCGCCGCAGGTCCACGGCAACCTCAAGTTCGAGGCGCTGTGGACGGGGATCCCGCTCGTCACGATCGTGGGGCTGCTCGTGCTCACCGTCCTCGTCCTCAACTCGTTCAACGACGCAGTCCGCGCGAATGCGTCGGTCGAGGTGCGGGTGACCGGGTTTCGCTGGGGATGGCGGTTCGTCTACCCCAACGACGGCGTCGTGATGGAGGGCATCGGTGCGCCGGGCCCCGAGCTGTACGTCCCGGTGGGCGAGAACGTCCGCGTGACGATGACGGGCGAGGACGTCATCCATGCGTTCTACGTGCCGCAGTTCCTGTTCAAGAAGGACGCGATTCCCGGCCACGAGAACCAGTTCGCGTTCACGGTCGACGAGGCGGGCCGCTACGGCGGGCAGTGTGCCGAGTTCTGCGGGATCTACCACTCGAGGATGCCGTTCACCGTCGTTGCCGTGCCGCGCGCGGAGTACGACGAGTGGCTCGCGGCGAATCGCGGCCTCGCGCCATCGCTCGCCACCCCCGAGCCGTCGCTGGTCACCGCGGCGCCGACGCAGCTCGCGCCCGAGGCAACGGGCCCATACGAATCCGTGGAGCCGACCGTCCAGCCGTCCGTGACCACCTCGCCATGAGCCCCTTCCGATGACGACGCTGACCGACACCCCGCCGCCCGTCGCGGCCGCACATGCGCCCGCCGGAGCAGGGCTCGACCTGCTCGGCTGGCTCGCCACGACCGACCACAAGCGCATCGGCATCATGTACGGCATCGCCGCGCTGGGCTTCTTCCTCGCCGCGGGCGTCATGGCGCTCGTGATGCGCGCCGAGCTCGCGGTTCCGGGCCTCCAGCTCGTCACCGAGCAGGGCTACAACGGGCTGTTCACGATCCACGGGACCGCGATGATGCTGCTGTTCGCGACGCCGATGGTCGCGGCCTTCGCGAACTACCTGATCCCGCTCCAGGTCGGCGCCGCGGACATGGTCTATCCGCGCCTCAACGCCCTGTCGTTCTGGCTGTTCCTGTTCGGCGGCCTCGTCGTGCTGTCCGGGTTCCTCGTCGCGTCCGGACCCGCGGACATCGGCTGGACCGGCTATCCCCCCAACTCGACCCTGCCGTACTCCACGACGACGGGCACCGACCTGTGGATCGTCGGGCTGCTCCTCACCGGTGTCGCGTCGATCCTCGGGGCGCTGAACTTCGTGGTCACGATCTTCACCCGGCGGGCGCCCGGGATGTCGATGTTCCGGATGCCCGTGTTCACGTGGTCGATGCTCGTCACGAGCATCCTGATCCTGTACGCGTTCCCGGCGATCACGGCGGCGCTGATCATGCTCCTGCTCGAGCGGCGGTTCGGCGCGGAGTTCTTCAACCCGTCCGCGGGCGGCGACCCGGTCCTGTGGCAGCACCTGTTCTGGTTCTTCGGCCACCCCGAGGTCTACATCATCGCCCTGCCGTTCTTCGGCGTGATGGGCGAGACGTTCCCCGTGTTCAGCCGGAAGCCGCTGTTCGGGTATCGCGCGTTCGTGCTCGCGACGATCTTCATCGGTGCCTATTCGATGACCGTCTGGGCCCACCACATGTTCACGACCGGGGCGATCAACCTGCCGTTCTTCTCGGCCACGTCGTTCATCATCGCGGTGCCGACCGGGGTCAAGTTCTTCAACTGGATCTTCACGATGATCGGCGGGAAGCTGTGGTTCCCGGCGCCGATGCTGTGGTCGGTCGGGTTCCTGTTCACGTTCCTGTTCGGCGGGATCACGGGCGTCCTCGTCGCGTCGGCGCCGCTCGACTTCCAGTTCCAGGACACGTACTTCGTCGTCGCGCACCTGCACAACGTCCTCGTCGGCGGGTCCGTGTTCGCCATGTGGGCGGGGATCACGTTCTGGTTCCCGAAGTTCACGGGACGCCGGCTCAACGAGCCACTCGCCCAGGCGCATTTCTGGCTGTGGACGATCGGCTTCGTCGTGACCTTCCTGCCGCAGTACCAGCTGGGGGCATGGGGCATGCCGCGCCGGTATGCCGACTACCCGGCCGCGCCCGGCTGGACCGAGCTCAACGTGGTCTCCACGATCGGGTCGTTCTGCATCGCGGCGTCGGTCGTCGTGTTCCTCGTGGCGGTCGTCGAGGCACTGCGACGGCCCCGTGACGCCGGCCCCGACCCGTGGCAGGCCAACTCGCTGGAGTGGTGGGCGGACTCGCCGCCGGCGCACCACAACTTCCGCTCGCTGCCGCCGATCCGCTCGGCGCGCCCGGTGTTCGACGCGCGGGTCGCCGCCCGTGAGGCGCAGCGCGGCGGGGCGGAGGACCGGCCGTGATCCGGCGCCTGCTGCTCCTCGATCATCCCCAGGAGACGCGGTTCTTCCTGTTCGTCGGTGCGTTCGGGCTGGCACTCGCGACGGTGTACTGGTTCCTGACGTACGAGGTCGCGGGCACGGTCCTGCTGCTCGGCTTCGGCGCCGGCGCGGGCCTGCTCGGCGTCGGGTTGTACCGCTCGCGGCCGGGCGCCGTGCGGGCGGGAGCGGACGCGGCCCGCCGCGACGCCGACGCGTCGGAGGCCGGGCGCGACGGGGGCGATGCGAGCGCCGTGGACCAGGTCACTGCGGGCGGCGAGGACGTGCCCGGCGGTGGCGCCGGCGGCGTCGACACGCCGTTCTCGACCCCGCTCGGCCGCTTGCCGGGAGAGACGCTCGCGCCGCTCGCCCTCGGGCTCGGCATGGCCCTCGGGCTGACCGCCGTCGTGTTCGGGCCGTGGCTGCTCGTGGCCGGCCTCGTGCCGCTCGCGTGGGGGGCGTGGACCTGGCTGACCGCCGCGCGCGACGAGCTGCGGGCGGCGGTCCGGCAGGAGGCCCCGGAGACGGCGCCGGACCTGGCGCCGGACCTCGTCGCCGACACCGGGGAGCGCTAGGGCCCGCCGACCGCGATCCGGGCGACCTCCTGCCACCCCTGGAACAGCGCCTCGAGCCCGCCGGCGCCGCCCGCGCGCTCGGGGAACAGCACGATGTTCGGGCGATCGAGGTGATCGAGGAACGCCATCGAGGGCACGATGACGCCGGCGTGGCCGGGGTCGGCGCGCACCGCATCGGCGACCCGCCGCGCAACCTCCCGGTCCAGGTAGCAGGCGGGCTCGACCGGCGCCCCGAGCGCCCGGAGCACGGCCTCGTCGGTCAGGTCGACGAGCGAGCGGATGGCCCGCCCCCCTGGCTCGAGCCGGATGATCCGCCGCTCGACGGCCTTCCCGTCGGGTGGGTGGTGCCGGGCGAGCTCGGCCATCGCGACGCCCGCGTCCCCGGCGAGGTACACGGTCGGCGTCCCCTCGCGGCACCATCGGTCGCCACC
>DATFQL010000088.1:0-8098 GCA_035264305.1 Candidatus Limnocylindrales bacterium
GGTGTCCGCGTCGACACCGATGCCGCGTTCGAGGGAGCGCTTCGGACGGCGCTCGCGGCATCGGGGCCCACGGTGATCCATCTCGTCATGGACCGACGCTGGCGCCACGTCGACCGCCCGGCGACTGCGGGGAGCGGCCGGTGACCCGCCCGACCCTCCATCTGGTGCCGCAGGCGCGTTGGGACGGATGGGACCCCGCGATGCCCTACGTCCCCGCCGCGTACGACGCGGATGGGTTCGTCCACTGCACCGACGGCGACGAGGAGATGCTGCGGACGGCGAACAGGTACTACCGCGACGACCCGCAACCATTCGTGGTCCTGACGGTCGATCTCGACGCGACCGGCAGCCCCTGGCAGTTCGACGACCCCGGATCTCCCTACCCCCACATCTACGGGCCCGTCTCGCCCTCGGCGATCACGGAGGTTCGCGGGTTCGTCCGCGCCGCCGACGGGACCTTCACGGAGATCCAGCCGCGCTGACCTGAAGGCGCGGCGTCGCCGCCCTGGTGTCACGATCGCCGCGGTGGCGCGTCGTTCAGCGTCGACGCCTGGCGCCCGTCGACCGGCCGGACGACCCTTCGGCCGCGCCCGGCTCAATCGCCTCGCGCGCCTGACGATCGAGGATCTGCTTGAACACCTTGCCCATGCCCGGTCGCATGAGGTCGCGGCGCTCGGCGTCGGCGTCCCGGTCACGCCTCCTGGCGCGGTCCTTCTCACGCGGATCGAGCTCGTCGTCCATGCCGCCGATGCTTGCGCGTGATCACCGGTACCGTCAACCCGCACAGCCCCCACCCATTGGGGGGTGCCTGGATGCACCACGTCGGGGGCACGATCCCCCGGCAACGGCCGAGGCCACGCGCCGCAACGGCACGCCGCACCCCGCACCTCGAGGAGGAATCACCATGCGCGAGCTCCGTGCCGCAGCCGCGATCGTCGTCCTGTCGCTCGTCGTCGCAGCGTGCGGAGACACGCCCACCACCCCGGCCCCGGCGGTCTCCGCAGGTCCCGAGGCGTCACTCGCCGCGGCGGAGAGCGGGTCGCCGGCCGCGACCTCGCAGGCGGTGGCCACGCCCTCGCCAACGCCCGTAGACGCCTCGGTCGCCGCTGCCGCCGCGTTCGAGGACCCGCAGCTCGAGACGACCCTCACGGTCGACGCGACGACGAAGGTCGGCAAGACGACGACGCGGACCACGGGGACGATCGACGTGTCGGGCCGCGCGAGCCACCTCGTGCGCACGGACACGACGGGCAAGACCAAGACGCGTACCGAGACGCTTACCGCGAACGGCACGCGCTACGTGAAGACGAAGGGCGTGTGGACGAACGCCGGACCGGCCGACGACAGCGACCTCGTCGCGATGCTTCGCGGCATGCCCGCCCTCACCGACGTCGGCGTGGAGGACCGGGACGGGCTCCTGCTCCACCACCTTCAGGCGAACGTGGCAGACATCCCTCGCGAGCTCGCCCTGGTGACGAAGGGCGTGACCGATCCCTCGAGCGTCGTCGACGCCTGGGTCAAGGACGACGGGTCGCCGGTCGCGATGACCGTCTCGTCCACGTGGCGCCAGCCGGTCGGAACGAAGACGGTCGACGGGACCCGGACGGCGACGCTCACGTTTGGCGAGCCGCTCGCCGAGGCGCCGATCATCGCGCCGACCGAAACCTGGAAGTTCTTCACGAGCAAGCGCTACCGCTACCGGATCGCGACTCCTGACACGTGGTCGACGAAGGCGGGCTCGGGCAGGTTCGCGGACAGCTTCAATGGGGGCGAGGAAGTGGCGTACGCGTCGCGTGCGCGAAGCGGCGGCCGATCCCTGTCGTACATCAACAAGCGCCTCCTCACCCAGCTGCGGTCGATCACCGACTACAAGAAGCTCAAGGTGACCTCGAACAAGAAGGCCAGGCTGGACGGGGTACCGGCCCGCCGTATCGAGTTCCGCGGGACGTCGAACGGGGAGACGGTCTACGGCCAGGCCGTGTTCTCGGTGAAGGGCTCGTTCTGGTACTTCATCGGCTTCGACAGCTACGCGAAGTGGAACGACGAAACCCGCGGGACGTTCAGCTCGATGATCGGTTCGTTCGATTTCCGATAGCCCCACGGCGAGCGGCCGCGCGACGCTCGGAGCGCCGCTACTCGATCGACACGACGAACACGAACTCCGCGGACTCCGTATCCACGTACGCGATGAAGGCTCCGGTGAGGTCCGCGTCTGTCTCCGCGACGAGGGTGTACGACCCCGCCTGCTCGGCGGCGAGCGACGCCGGCAAGGCCGGGTCGGCGACGAGCGGCACCTCCGTTCCGTCGCCGGTCAGGATCTCCCACGCACCCGGGTCGATCGGCCAGTCGGCCTTGGCGAAGTACGTCACGTTGACGGTCACGGACTGTCCGTCCCCGGCGGGCGCGACGGTCCACTCGTCGACGCTCGCGGTCCCGACCTCCGTGCCGTCGACCGTCACCGGGACCGCTTCGGCCCGCTCGACGAGCAGCGGTTCACCGGCCCCGGGCCCGACAGGCTCCTCGCTGCCGGGGACTCCGGTGTCCTCGCTCGCGTTCGGATCCCCGCTTCCTCGGGGACCCGTGACGGGCGCGTCCGAGGGGACCACGGCCGGGTCGGCCTCCGTGCGGGGCAGGATCGCCGTCGCACCGAGCAGGAGAACGACGACGGCCGCGATCGCGAGCACCGGCACGACCGTCAGCACCTGGGTCCGCCGTGCCGCAGCAGGATCACCATCGTTCGCCTTCGCGGCGCCGACGAGGAGGGTCGCGATGAACGTCGTGAGCGGGACGGCCGCGACGATCCCCATGCTGCCCGCGAGCGTACGCACGATCTCCGTCGCGATCTCCTCGTTGTTCCAGATCAGCGCCGTCGGCTGGTTGTTGATCAGCAGCACGACGAGCAGCGGCAGCGAGGCGCCGACATACGCGAGGAACAGCGTGTTGACGGTCGCGCCGATGTGCGACCGGCCGATGCCGAGCGCGCTCCGGAACAGCTCCCGGCCCTCCAGCTGTCCGCGCTCCGCGAGCTCGTCCACGACGACGGCCTGGGTGACGGTCACGTCGTCGAGCACGCCGAGGGACCCGAGGATGATCGCAGCGAGCAGGATCCCGCGCAGGTCGAGGCCGCTGCCGCCCTGGGTGACGATGAAGGCGAGGTCCGAGCTCGTGTACGTGAACTGGGCGGCGGCGGTCACGCCCGCCGCGATCAGGCCGGCGACCGACAGCGAGCCCGCGGTCCCGAGGATCGCCGCCGCGCTTCCACGTCCCCAGCCTTCGGTCAGCAGGATCGTGGCCGCGGTGATCGCCGTCGCGCCGACGACGGCCATCGGCAACGGCGGCACGCCCTGGAGGATGAGCGGCAGGATGACCTTGAGGATGATCGCGATCGTCAGCCCCAGCGCGACGAGCGCTCGAACCCCCTGCCAGCCGCCCACGACGGTCACGCCGACCGCGAACAGGATGATGAGGAGCGCCAGCGGAGCAAATCGCCACCGATCGGCGACGGCGACGTACGGCTCGCCCGTGCCCGGGTCCTCGGTGATCGTCACCACGACCTCGTCGCCCGCCCGGTAGCCCGCGACGAGCTGCGATCCCCCGGGCCCTTCGAGGAACGCGGTCAGCACCTGTCCCTGGAGGTTGCCTTCGAGAATCTCGACCTGCGCCGTGAAGACCGGAGCGCCGCCGGCCCCGGACCCGCTGCGGTCGGGAGGGATGATCTCGACGATCCGCCCGTGGTACGCCTCGACGGGAGGCCCGATGTCGGGCGACGGCGGCGCGAGGTCCGGGATCAGCGTGATCAGGACGATCAGGATGACGCCGCCCAGGATGACCGTGAGCTGGCGCCGGACCTGCGTGGAGGTCGGCAGCATGACGCGCGACAGCGTACCCGTCCCGCTGCGCCACGGTGACCCGGTGCACCGGGCGGCGCGACCATCGCAACCGAGTGGCAACCATGGACGCAGCCGCCTACCATGAGCGCGCTCCCTCCACGCAGCCCGCAGCCGGAGATCCCATGCGACCGAGCACCCGCGCTACCCGGACCCTCGTCGTCGGGCTCCTCGCCACCGGACTCCTGGCCGGCTCCGTCGGAACCGCCGCGGCGGAACCCGCCACGACGCTCGTCCCGATCGGCTCCGCGTACCAGCCGGACACCCTCGAGCTGTTCGCGAACGAGGCCGCGGAGCGCAGCACCGACAACGAGGTGCACATCCTCGTGCTGCCGATCACGTACTCACTCAGCGCGGATGCCACGACGAAGAGCGAGCGCAAGAAGAACCTCTCGTTCGCCGACAACCGCCGGAGCCAGATCGAAGCCGCCTGCAACGAGGTGAAGGAAGACGCCCAGTCGTGCGCGGTGGAGCTCGTGCCCGTCCTTGTGCAATCGGACGCCGAGGCATTCGACCCGGCGCCGTACTTCACGTCGGACCTCGACGGGATGTACGTCCTGGGCGGCGACCAGACGGTGGCGATGAACGTCGTGCACGACACGCCCCTCGAAGAGGCGATGACGAGCGCGTTCGGGGCGGGCGCCGTGTTCGGTGGCAACAGCGCGGGCGCGGCCGTCCAGTCGCGCGACATGATCAACGGCTACACCGAGAGCAACGGCCCCGCGGAGTCACTCCGCGACGGCGCGGTCCAGGTCTGCTTCGACGATGTGGCGAACGGTTGCGCGGGTGGGCTCGCCTTCGGCTTCCCGAACCTCATCACCGACCAGCACGTGTTCGAGTACGGCCGCACCGGCCGCTCCCTGAACGTCGCGGTCTCCACGGGCAAGCCGGTCCTCGGCATGGACGCGGCGACCGGCGCGGTCGTCACCGATTACGTCCACCTGCGCGACGTGACCGGCGACACGCTCGCGTACGTGATCGACCCCGACGCGTACGCCGCGACCTACTCCTTCGACGGCGCGAACCAGACGCTGCGGGCGCACGGCGTGGCGATGCACCTGCTGCCGCCGGACTCCGGCTTCGAGTTCGGGACGATGACGCCCAGCATCGGCGGCTCGGCTGTCGCGAAGCCCGACATCAGCGGGCGGACCTACCCGGCGTTCACGACCGAGGCCGGTGCCGGTCCCCTGTACCTCGCGGGCGGCATCCTGAACGACCCGGCGGGCGCCGTCGGGGGCAGCTTTGTCCATGACGCGGGCGGCGCAGCGGCGCACATCGTCGTGCTCGCCGCGGGCTACGCGAAGACCGGCGATGCGCAGGCCGATGCCAAGGCGATCGCCGCGGCGCTCGCCCCGTCGGTCGCGTCCGTCGAATGGTTCGCGCTCGACTCCCGCACGAAGAACGCCGAGGCCATCGCTGCCCTCGACGACGCGACCGGCATCGTCGTCACCGGCCGCGACCGCTCGGCCGTCCTCGACCAGCTCGCCACGCCCGTGTGGGACGTCGCCCGAGCTCGCTGGGCGAGCGGTGACGCCGCACTTCTCGCCGATGACGCCGCGGCTGCGGCCGCCGGCGAGCTGTTCGTGGCGAAGGCGCCCGTCGCCGACGTCGAGAGTGGCGCGCTCGACGACGCCGTCAACGTCGACACGAGCCCGGGCCTCGAGCTCGTGAGCGGGCTCACGGTCACGCCCAGGCTCCTGCCGGACCAGCACTGGCCGCAGCTGTTCCAGCTCGCGAGTGCCGCTGCCGGGACGACCGTCGCCGCGGGGATCGATGTCGGCACGGCGATCCGGGTCCAGGCCGGGATCGCGGAGGTCGTCGGCGACAGCGCGGTTGTCGTGGTCGACGGACGTGAGGCGACGTGGACGACCGGCTCGAACGGCGCCATCGGCGGCGCGTGGCTCGTCCTCGACACCTTCGCGGACACCGCGCAGCCGCAGGAGGTCATCGCCCCGTAGCGTCCGGGGCGGGTCAGCCGCGGGTCGCGACGACCGAGAACGACAGCGGCAGCCGCCCTCGCTCCTCGGGCCGGACATCGCGGTGGCCGGCCCACCAGTCGACGGGGTGCTCGGTGACGCGCTCGAGGCGCAGGCCGGCTCCCACCAAGGCCGTGACGATCTCGCCGAGCGTCCACGCCCGCGCGAATTTCCAGTGCTGCTCGCCGTCCGGGATGGACAGGCGATCGATGTACTCGGGCGACCAGCCCCGGGACGCCTCGGCCCCGGTGAAGTAGTCGTAGTCCGTGAGCGTCCATCCGCCCTCGCCGTCCCCGTCGAACAGCCACTCGGCCGGGTGGCCGTCGAAGATCACGAGCCGGCCCTGCGGTGCGAGGAGTCGCCGCAGCACGCCCGCCCAAAGGTCCAGGTCGTGGAGCCAGATGATCGCTCCGCGGCCCGTGTAGACCAGGTCCGCGGTGCCGTCCAGGTCGTGGGGCGTGTCGAGGACGTCCGCCTCGACCCACATCGCTGGTGCGCCGGTGGCCTCGGTGAGCCGCCGGGCGAGGTCGAGCATCCGCGGGCTGAAGTCGACGCCCACAACCTCGTCCGCCCCGAGGTTCCAGAGGGACAGCGTGTCGCGACCCCCCGCGCACTGGAGGTGGATCGCCCGCCGGCACGTGCCCCGGAGGTCACCGATCAGGTCGTGCTCGACGGGGAACAGGTTGGAGCCGCCAGCGCGGATCAGCTCGACCGCCTCGTCGAACCAGCCCTCGTACCGCTCCGATGCCTCGTCCCACGCGGCGCGGTTCGCGGCATGCATCGCCCGGACATCGTCGAGCTCGGCGGCCGTGGCGGCGCGGACATCCGGCGCCGGCACCGGTCGGGGGCGAGGATCTGGCATCAGCCGATCCTAGGGCGCCCGGTCGTCCTGCGGCGACCCGTCGCGCGCGAGCCGGGAATCACGACGGCCGTCATCCGCGGATGACGGCCGATCACGTGGGCCGGCTGCAGATGCCGGCCCGTGTGGCGGGCGGTCCCGGGCTGTCGTCCAGGACCGCCGTCATCTGCCGGCGCGGGTGTCGGATGAGATGTTCCCCGCACGGGGACGTGTCGCGGTGTTCGAAGCGCCGCGCGATGCGTCTTCGCTCCGCGGCGGCTGGCTCGACTCCTGCCAGCGTCGCTGCGAGCCCAGCCCTGAGGCCGTCTGCATCGGCAAGTCCGACACCTCCCGTGACACCCCTGTAGGGGAGTGGGGGTTGATGCCTCCATTATCGACCCCCGGGGCAACCCCCCCGAGCGTGGCCGCGCGCCGTTGGCATGCAGTTGCAATGCAGCCGCGAGGCCCAGATTGCGGTCGGCCCGATCGCCCGCCGCGGCCGACCCGCGGCTACTTGAGCGGGAGCTTGATGGTGCTCGCGTTCGCGCCGCCGAGCGTGTCCTTCGCCTTCACCTTCAGGCTGAGCGTGCCGGCAGCCGCAGACGCCTTCGGCGTGAGCCTCGCCGTCCAGGTCGTCGAGCTGACCCTGGTCATCGTCACGGTCCGCGCGGTGAGGCCCGGCTCGGTGATGACGAGCACCGGCGTCGAGGAGAGGGGCTCCGTCGTTCTGGCGGTGATCGAGAGGGACGTGCCACGGACCGCGGTGGTCACGGACGTCGCGAGCTTGAACGCGTCGGCGAGGACCGTCACGCCCTGTGACGCGACCTGCGACCCGTTGGTCGCCCGGACCGTGATCCGGTAGCGGCCGCGGGGGGCGAACGTGCCGTCGTCCCGCCTGCCGTCCCACGTCCACGAGCCGGCCCCGGCGACGAAGCCGCGAGCCGTGTAGGCGGTCCTGACGATCGTGCCCGCGCTGTTGCGGACGTCGACGGTCAGGGTCGCCGCGGCGCGCAGCGTCCACGTGGCCTTCGCCTTCGGCGTCAGCGTGTCCGCGTCCTGCGGGAAGAACTGCGCAGGCGTGCGGGCCAGTGCCGACAGGGCGCCGTAGACGTCGATGACAACGGGCGCCGCGGGTGCACCGGGGTTGCCGGCGAGATCGGCTGGGACCAGCGTCACGGTGTAGCGGCCGTCCGGGAGCGCCTTCGCGGCCGCATCCCGCCCGTTCCAGGGCACCGTCCCGTCGCCGCCCGCGACGGACCCCTTCAACGTCCGCACGACGAGGCCGTCGGCGTTGCTCACCGATGCCGTGACGGTCCCCGGCTCGGACACGGAGAAGGGGATCGCAACCGTCTCGGTCACGCCGTCGCCGTTGGGCGTCACCGTCGCCGGCTGCGCGC
>DATFQL010000089.1:0-2518 GCA_035264305.1 Candidatus Limnocylindrales bacterium
TGCGGGGCGTGATGGCCGGCCGATCAGGATCCTCACCGGCAGCGGCGGGTCCCCTAGGGCGTACCGGATCGCCGCGCGCTACGCGGACGAGTTCAACCTGTCCTCCACGTCCCCCGACGTCGCGAGGACGAAGTACGCCAAGGTCGACGACGCGTGCCGAGCGATCGGCCGCGACCCATCGTCGGTTGCGCACTCGGCCATGGTCGGGCTCCTTATCGGCCGCACACCGGCGGAGGTGCGTGACCGGGAGCAGTGGATCGTCACGGCATTCGGCGGGTCCGACGACGAGAGCGAGGAGTGGCTCGAGGCCCGGCGTCCGCGCTGGATCTACGGGACGCCCGACGAGGCGCGCCGCAGGATCCGGGCGTTCGCGGACGTGGGCGTCCAGCGGCTGATGCTCCAGGACTTCCTCGCCCGCGACCTCGAGATGGTCGATCTCGCCGCCGAGGTGCTGTTCGACGCGGCCCCCTAGCCGTTCACGTGCGGCGGTCGATCAGGTCGACAGGTCGTCGCCCAGCTCGGCCGCGCGCAGGTAGACGGGGTCGTCACGCCGGATCGGGTCGGGATTGGTCCCCCGAGTCGCCGCTGTCGCGAGCGTGACGAGCTGGAGCGGCCCGGCCCCGCCGAACAGCGAGGATGCGGCGGCCGACAGCTCCGGGGTGTCCGGGATCACGATCCGGCCCCCGGGGGTGAGGTCGTCCGGGATCAGATCCGCGGCCGCGGCGCCGAGGATCGCTCCCGCACGGATGCCGGTCGCGGCCGCAGCGGCAAGCACCTGGCGGGCGCGCGTCGCCCGCGCGTCGACCGCCGCGCGGTCCGTGAGGACGAGCACGAGCGCCGTCGATTCGCCGGTCGCCGGGAGGTGGCCGTGGAGGAACGTCTCGAGGTCACGGGCCGCCGCCGGCACGTACGACGCCTCCTCGATCTTGAGCACGAGCTCCCGCGCCGTGATCCGATCGACGCCGGAGGCGACCACGAGCACGTGGGCCGCCTCGCCGATGGCCCGGCCGATCGACGATGCCGGCGACTCCTGCCCACCCCGCCACGCCGCGTCGATGCCCTGATGCATCCGCGCCGAGACGGCGTCGGCGTCGGGCGTCGTGCTCGAGAGGAGCGCCGCGACGGCGGCGGCGGCCGCCATCGGCGAGACGTAGCCGACGGTGTGACACCAGCTCTGGTCCATCTCGACGGTCGCGACCGCCGTGTCCCCTGCGGCGGCTGCCGGCGAGCCCGCGCTGGCGGTGAGCACCGCCGTTCTGGCGCCCCCAGCCCGTGCAGCCTCGAGGGCCGCGATCGTCGCGGCGCTGCCGCCCTCATGGCTCACGCCGATGACAAGCCCGGCCGCCGGCGGGTCCAGTGCGAGCTCGAACGCCTGCTCGGACACCGGACCCCAACCCGGCAGCCCCGCCGCTCGCCATGCGTCGCGCAGGATCGCCGCGACGCCCATGGCCGCGTGCTCCGATGTGCCGCACCCCGTCACGATCACGGGGACGCTGCCCGCGGCCGCGTCCCGGACCGCGGCTGCGAGCGCCGCCGCGCTGCCGTCCGAGACGACACGCTGGACGACCCGCCCGACGAGCGCGGGCTCCGCGGCGATCATCTCCGCCATGGCCCACGGCGGCGCGGGCCGGACCTCGGGCATCGGGAGGGAATCCCAGGGTTCCGGGGCGCCGGCCAGCGGCGCCTGCACATCGAACGGCGCGACGGCCGTACGCAGATCGTCCATGGCCGGATGCTAGTCGAGCGCGGCGCCCACCGACGCCGCGTCGCCCGAGGCGGAACCAAGCGGCCGATGGTTCCCCGTCACGGAGCTCGTGTCTAGCCTCCCGGCGTTCCCTCGGGGACCGGGATGCGCCCCTGTCGGCCGCGCGCGAGGAGGTCAGGCGGCGCCGCGGCGATGCGCCCGAGACGGCGGAGCGGCCAGTAGCGGAACCACGCCCGCGCGACGAGTGCGTCGAGGGCCACGGGGCCGTACCGCCGCGAGTCGACGGGCAGCGGGTAGCCGGCGTCCTGCACGGCCTCGTCCGTCGCATCCCCGACGAGCCACGCCTCGTCATCTGCGAGCTGGAGCCAGCCGTCCGCGAACGGGACCCAGTCGCCGGGACGCGCGGCGACGCGCTTGATCGCGAGGTCGCCCGTGCCCGGCTCTCGGAACACGACCGCCGTCCCGCGTCGTGGCCACGCGGCAACCGTCGGGTCGACGAGGAGCCAGTCACCCGACTCGATCGCGGGCAGCATCGAGCCTTCCACGACCGCGATCCGCCACGGACCGCGGAGGCCCGCAGCGCGGAATCGACGAGGCCCCGTCACCGACGGGGCCTCGGGGCATGCAACCCGGTGAGGGTCAGGCCGGCCGTCCGGCGACGCGGGTCTTCGCCTCGCCGCCGGTCGCCTTCCATGCCGCGTCGACCTCGTCGATCAGCTCGAGCAGCTTCTTCGCATCCGCCAGGTCGGTCGACGCCTTGACCTTGCTGACCTGCTTGGTCGCGTTCCAGAACAGCTCGTGGAGGTTCGGGAC
>DATFQL010000090.1:0-5456 GCA_035264305.1 Candidatus Limnocylindrales bacterium
GCCGGGTCGAGGACTACATGGCCTACTACCGGCGCGTCGTCGCCGAGTTCGGGCGAGCGGTCGGCCTGCCGGGCGACGACACCGACGGGATCGTGTATCCGCCCGTCGGGACCTACCCGGAGCCGGTCGAGCACTGTGACGTATGTCGCTGGAACCCGCAGTGCCGGGCAGAGCGACGGGCAGACGACGACCTCAGCCTCGTTGCGGGCTCGACGAGCCGCCAGCGCAAGGCGCTCAAGGCGCGCGGGATCACGACGAGGACGGCGCTCGCGCGGCTGCCGCTGCCGATCGAGCCACCGCTCGAAGGGATCGGCGATCGTGCGCTCGAGCGTGTGCGCGAGCAGGCCCGGATCCAGGTGGAGGGCGAGCAGGCCGGCGAGATCCGCTGGGAGCTCCTGCCGGTGGAGCGCACCGACGCGGGCATCCCGGTCGCCGGCCGTGGCCTCCTCGGGCTCCCCGAACCCAGTCCCGGCGACCTGTTCCTCGATCTCGAGGGCGATCCGTTCGCCCTCGACGAGGGCGTGGACTACCTGTTCGGCATCCTCGAGCCGGCGATGCCCGAGGACGGCGACTGGGGCGCCGGCGACGGAGACGGTCAGGTGCCCAAGTTCCACGCGATCTGGAGCCTGGATCAGGCCGGGCAGGTCACGTGGGACGCCGAGAAGGCGGCGTTCGAACAGACGGTTGACCTGATCATGGATCGATGGGAGCGCGACCCATCGCTGCACGTGTACCACTACGCGGCGTACGAGCGGACGGCGCTCGGACGGCTGGCGCAGCGCCACGGGACGCGGGAGACCGAGGTGGACAGGCTGCTGCGGGCGGGCGTCCTCGTGGACCTGTTCCGCGCCGTCCGCCAGGGCATCCGGGCAAGCGTCGAGAGCTACTCGATCAAGAAGATCGAACCCCTCTACTCGCTCACGCGCGAGGTCGACCTCAAGGACGCCGGCTCGAGCATCGTGGCGTTCGAGGGCTGGCTCGAGCTGGGGCCCGACGCGCCGGTCGAGAACGCGGCTGCGATCCTCCGCGAGATCGCGGGGTACAACCGGGACGACGTCCTGAGCAACTGGCGCCTCCGGGACTGGCTGGAGGAACGGCGGCAGGACCTGATCCGCAAGGAGGGGGAGATCTTCTCCCGGCCCGAGCCGGACGACGGCGAGCCGTCCGTCGACCTCAAGGAACGGGACCGCTACGTGGCGGAGCTCATGGACCGTCTCGCGGGCGATGTGCCGGCCGACCCGATCGCTCGAGGGGACGATCCCGAGGGCGCCGCCCGATGGCTCCTTGCACAGCTCCTGGCGTGGCACCGGCGCGAGGAGAAGTCCTCGTGGTGGCGCTACTACGAGCTTCTCAAGCTGTCCGAGGAGGACCTGATCCGCGAGCGCGAGCCGCTCGGCGGGCTTCGCGTGATCTCGGGACCCCGACCCGAGAAGCAGTCCGTCGTCTGGACCCTCGGCTTCCCGCCGCAGGACCACAAGATCGACAGCGACTCGCAGATCACCGATCCGGCGACGCGTCAGCCTGCCGGGACGGTGCTCAGCGTCGACGACGTGCGCGGCGTGCTCGAGCTCAAGCGCGGGCCGACGCTCGACGGCGTTCCGCTCCCGAGATCGCTCGTGCCGAGCCTCGTCGTGCCGACCCGCGAGCACGCGGAGAGCCTGCTCCGCATCGGAGAGCGGGTCGTGGCGCAGGGGATGGCGAAGCCCCTCGACGCGGGCGACGGGGGGGACGGTCTCGCCGCGACTCGCGCCCTGCTCCTTCGTGCCCGGCCGACTCCCGCGGTCGGGCCGGACGGTGACCTGCGACTCGAGGGCGAGTCGGCGTTCGACGCGGCAGTCCGCCTGGCGCCGCAGCTCGACGGGGTCGTCCTCCCGATCCAGGGGCCACCAGGGTCGGGCAAGACGCATACCGGGGCGCACATGATCCTCGCCCTCGCGACGGCGGGGAAGAAGGTGGGCGTCGTGGCGAACAGCCACAAGGTGATCGGCAACCTTC
Source organism: Candidatus Limnocylindrales bacterium (assembly GCA_035264305.1). GTDB lineage: Bacteria > Chloroflexota > Limnocylindria > Limnocylindrales > CSP1-4 > CAIXZV01. The sequence continues at coordinate 1,996 of DATFQL010000090.1, forward strand.
TCGAGAAAGTTGCCACCGAGGCACGGGACCTTGGCGTGCCGGTCAGGATCGGCCAGAAGCCGAAGAGCCGCGAGGCGCCGACATGTCGCGATGCCATCCCGGTCGAGGACAACGCCGAGGTTGCGGCCGCGCTGCGTGGCGATCGACTCGACGTCGTGGGTGCCGTGACCTGGACGTGGGTGCGCGCCGAGATGGCCAGCCCTGCGCCTGTCCTCGACGTGCTCGTCGTCGACGAGGCGGGTCAGATGAGCCTGGCAAACGTGCTCGCGTGCGCCCCCGCCGCTCGGTCGATCGTTCTGCTCGGCGACCCGCAGCAGCTCGACCAGCCCACGCAGGGGAGCCATCCGCCCGGCGCAGAGCGGAGCGCCCTCGCGCACCTCCTCGACGGCCGAGCCACGATCCCGGGCACGGACGGCCTGTTCCTCGAGGAGACATGGCGGCTGCACCCGGACGTGTGCGGCTACACGTCGGCGGCGTTCTATGCCGGCAGGCTGCGGCCGCGTCCCGGCAACGAGCGCCAGCGCGTTGCCACGGACCGGGTGACGCTGTTTGCGGACGGCCCATCGCTGGACGGGACGGGGCTGCGCTTCGTCCCGGTGGAGCACGAGGGCAACGACACCGACTCCCCGGAGGAGGCCCGGGAGGTCGTCGCGCTCGTCCGGCGGCTCCTCGACGCACACGCGGCGTGGACGGACCGCCACGGGACGGAGCGGGCGATGGTAGTGGACGACATCGTGATCGTCGCGCCGTACAACGCCCACGTCGCGGCGATCGAGCGCGCCTTCGACGGTGCCGGCCTCGGCCGGCCGTTCGTCGGAACCGTGGACAAGTTCCAGGGGCAGGAACGTCCGGTCAGCATCTACGCGATGGGCAGCTCCACGCCCGAGGACGCGCCGCGCGGCATGGAGTTCCTGTATTCGCTGAACCGGCTGAACGTGGCAACGTCCCGCGCCCGGTGCGTGGCCGCCGTCGTGTGTTCGCCGTCGCTTCTCCGCGTGGCGTGCCGATCGCCCCGACAGATGCAGCTCGCGAACGGGCTGTGCCTCGCCGTCGAGGCCGCCGGGGGAACCCGGGTGCTCGCCGGCGCAGGGGTCGGATAACGGCCGTCACGGCGTAGAGTCACGCCATGACCGCCCTCGGCCCCATCCCGCTACCGCCGGACGAGCTCGTCGCGGCACGACGACGCGCGCGGAACACGCTCGTCGTGGGCGTGGCGCTGGGGAGCACGGGCCACATCGCCGCGGTCACGGTCGCGACGATCATCGCGAAGGAGATGCTCGGATCGGAGGCCTTCGCGGGGGCGCCCGGGGCCACCGTCGTCCTGGGTGCGGCCCTCGGAGCCGTGCTCCTGTCCGCGCTGATGGCTCGCCGGGGCCGCCGGGTCGGGCTGACCGCGGGCTACACGCTGGGCGTGATCGGCGCGTTTGTCGCGACCGCCGCCGTGATCACCCGGAGCTTCCCACTGCTGCTCATCGGGACGTTCCTGATCGGCTTCGGCAACGCCTCGAACAACCTGTCGCGGTACGCCGCCGCGGACATGGTGCAGGCCGATGGCCGTGCATCCGCGATCGGCACGGTCGTCTGGGCCTCGACGATCGGGTCCGTCATCGGGCCGACGCTGGTGCCGATCGCCGGCGAGGCCGCGATGCAGGTCGGCCTGCCCGCGCTCGCGGGGCCATACCTCGTCCCGGTCGTGTTCGTCGGGCTCGCGGCGGTCCTCTCGTTCGTCTTCCTGCGGCCCGACCCGTACGAGCTGGCCGACGAGCCGGCAGCGGCCCCCACCGACACGGGCAACACGACCACGGAGCGGGTGTGGTCGATCCTTCGCCGTCCGGGCGTGGCCGCGGCCGTCGTGGCGCTCGTCGTCAGCCAGACGGTGATGGTCCTGATCATGACGATGACCCCGCTGCACATGACGGAGCACGGGCACTCGCTCGGCGACGTCGGGATCGTGCTGTCTGCCCACACGCTCGGGATGTTCGCGCTGTCGCCGCTGTCGGGGTGGCTGACCGGACGGTTCGGCGCGGTCCGGACGATCTTCCTCGGCTCGGCGACGCTCGGCGTGTCGGCGATCATGGCCGCGGGAGCGCCGCCTGACGGCGGGCTTGTGCTGCTGCTCGCGCTGTTCCTGCTCGGCCTCGGGTGGAACTTCGGCTTCGTCGCGGGCTCCGCGCTCCTCGCGCAGCACCTCGAGCTGCACGAGCGAACGCGCGTCCAGGGCGTAGCCGACGCGCTGATCTGGTCATCGGCCGCGGCCGCGAGCCTCGGGTCCGGACTGATCATGGCGACCGTGGGCTACACGGCCCTGGGCATTCTCGGGGCGGCGGCGGTCGTCATCCCCGTCCTCGTGCTGCGCGCACAGCGCCGGGCCGTCGAGCGTGGCCACAAGGCACGGGAGGTCGAGCTGCCCGCGGCGTGACCCGTGCTGCCGGCCGGGCCCCGTGTCTCGCGTGGCCGCCGGCCCGGCGTCAGCGGGACCGGGCCTCGCGCCGCATCAGCAGCCCGGCGACCACGAGCGCGACGCCGGACGCGATGAGGACCGCGTCCCGGATCACCTGGTCCGGCCCTCCGGGCACCGCGCCGTTGCGAGCCATCACGATCTCGAACAGCGCGAAGCCCATGATGCCGACGCCGACCGCGACGTTGAGCCTGGCGAGCCGACGGCGGCGCTCGGCGGGCGTGGGCAGACGCGGGTCGAGATGCATGCGCCACACGCGCTCGCCGTCCTCGATCGTCAACGTCGGCTTGAGGCCGACACGGTCCGCGACGCCGGCCGAGGCCTCGTGCTCGGGATGGATGTGCGCGGTGACCGTTCGCACGCCATTCGCCGCGAGCCAGGCGATCATGGCCTGCGCGGCCTCAGACGCGTACCCCCGCCCCTGCCACGGCTCGCCGATGAGCCACGCGACGTCGGCCGAGTCGCCGCGCACCGTCGCCTGGACGAAGCCCGTTGCCGGCCCGCCGGCATCCTCGCGGACGACCCAGTTGCGCCATGCCTCGGTCCCGTCGTCGGAACGCCCCGCCACCTGGGCGGCGTACCGCTCGCGCAGCCCATCGAGCGTCGGCGGCGCGCCTCCGGTGAACGTGTACAGCGACGGCGCGCCAAGCACCTCGACCATCTCCGCTGCGTCCTCGACACGCAGCGGATCGAGCCACAGCCTCGCGGTCGCGATCGGCGCGGCCGGGGGGAGCGTCACCCGGCGAGGCCGAGCTGCTCGACGACGAAGGCAGCGAGCACCCGGGCGCACGCCTCGACCTCCGCGAGCGGCACCCGCTCGTCGGCCCCGTGGGCAAGCCGGACGTCTCCTGGCCCGAACATGACGCAGGCCGTATCGCCGACGTCGATGAACAGCCGCATGTCGGCCCCGTAGGGCACCCCGAGCAGCGCGGGCCGCCGCCCCGTCACGGCCTCGGCGGTGTCGGCCAGGGCGACGGGGAGCGGGTGGTCGGCAGGGACGCGA
>DATFQL010000091.1:0-5609 GCA_035264305.1 Candidatus Limnocylindrales bacterium
CGATGGGGTTCTGCGTCGCAAGCACGAGGAACGGATCGGGGGCCGGGAACGTCTTGCCGCCGATCGACACCTTGTGCTCGGCCATGATCTCGAGCAGCGCCGACTGCACCTTCGCGGGCGCCCGGTTGATCTCGTCGGCGAGGAGGAGGTTCGTGAACACCGGCCCGAGCGAGGTGGTGAACTCGCCCGTCTTCTGGTTGTAGATCCGGGTCCCGACGAGATCCGCGGGCACGAGGTCGGGTGTGAACTGGATCCGCTTGAAGTCCCCGCCGATCGCCTGCGCGAGGGTCTTGATCGCCATCGTCTTGGCGAGGCCCGGGACGCCCTCCACGAGAAGGTGGCCGCGCGCGAGCAGGGCGACGATCATCCGCTCGAGCAGGTGGTCCTGCCCGACGATGACCTTCTTGACCTCGTACAGGAGCCGCTCCATTGGGGCGGCGTCGGTGCCGTTCTGCTGCGCCAGGGGGTCGTGGTCCACGGATCGCTCCTCCTGCGTGCCTGGGGTCAGTAGTTGGGGAGGCCGGCGGCGCCGCCGGCGACGTCGATCGGCACGGCGAGGCCGATCCCGATGAACACGTGCTGCTCGGTGGGGTTGATGAGGGCCGTCACGATGCCGACGACGCGGCCGTCACGGTCGAGCAGGGGACCGCCCGAGTTGCCCGGGTTCACCGCGGCGTCGATCTGGATGAGGCCCGTGTGGACGATCCCGGTCTCCGGGTCGCGGAACGAGCGCTCCAGTCCCGAGACGACGCCGTTGCTGAGGGATCCGTAGAGCCCGAACGGGTTCCCGACCGCGAACGTCTCGCTGCCGATCTCCAGGCCGGCCGGGTTGCCGAGCACGGCCGGCACGATCACCGTGGGGCCGTTGTCCGGCTGGAGCACGGCGATGTCGTTCTCCTCGTCCGCGCTCGCGATCGTCGCGTGCGCCCGGGTGCCGTCGGCGAACCGGACGGTGATCGTCTCGGCGTCGCGGACCACGTGGAGCGCGGTAAGGATCTCGGCCGCATCCGTGATCACGACGCCCGTGCCCTGGCCGTCGTCCGTCCGCACGTCGGGATCGGCGCCCTCCGACTCGATGAGCACGAGCGACGGCCGGATGAGCGCGTAGGCGCCCTCGCCGCGCGCGGGCGGCGGGGTCCGGCTGGCGAGCGCGGACTCGATCGCGTCCCGCACGTCCCCCCGGGTGAGCGGCACGGCTTTCGGCTGGAGCGCCGACCACGCCAGGATCCCGACGAGCATCAGGGCCGCGCCGAGGCCGATCGGCGCCGCTCGCCGTGCGACCCGCCTGGCGCGCGCGGCTCGCGCGTCGCGTGGGTCCGCCGCCTCGCCGTCGCCGAGCGAGGAGGCCGGGTCTGGCGCGGGCGCGGGCGGCTCGTCGAGCAGGTAGGTCACAAGGACACGGCCTCGAGCGGCGGACACGGGTGGCTCGGACGTTGAATGGTGAACGATCGGAGGGAATCCCGCCTGTGATCCGGCTCGGAGATCCGAGCGCGTTCGTGGTCCATACGGCGAGGCCCGGCGCGGCGGATTGCGCGCGTCAGTCGATGCCCAGGTGGTGGAGGCGGTCCTCGTCTGCGATCCCGAGGTGGTGCGCGAGCTCGTGGAGGACGGTGATCCGCACCTCGTCCGCGAGGTCGTCGGGGTCGGGGAAGTCGGCCTCGAGCGGGAGACGGAACAGGATGATCCGGGTCGGGATCGGCACACCGCCGCCGCCCCACTCGTCGAGCGGGACTCCCTCGTACAGGCCGTAGAGCGTCTCGTCCGACCGGAGCCCGTTCTCCCGCAGCTGGTCGGCCGTGGGCTCGTCGGCGATCACGATGGCGATCTCGTCCAGCGCGTCGCGGAACGGAGTCGGGATCCCGGCGATCGCCCCGTCGACCAGCGCCGCGAACGGGGCGTGTCGCGTGACGCGGGGCCGCCGATCGGCGAGACGAGACCCGCGGCGGCGCTTCGGCACGCCCGTATCCTAGCCGCGATGGCCGCCGATCCCACGCTCCCGCTCGAGCCGTGGTCGCCGGACGTCGCCGTCGCACCCGCGCCCGATCCGGCGCTCGAGCCCGAGGGGTTCGTCGTCACCGCGGACGACGGGACGCGGTTGCACTTCCTCGACTGGGGCGGGCCGGGCAACGCGGCCGGGGTGCTCCTGCTCCCGGGGCTCCTCCAGCCCGCCTGGTCGTGGGCACCCGTCGCACGGCGGCTCGCGCGCGTCACACGACCGGTGGTGGCCGACCTTCGCGGGCAGGGGCTCTCGGACTCGCCGATGAGTGGGTACGACCTCGGCACGCTCGCTGCCGACGCGGTTGCCGTCGCCGAAGGGTCCGGACTGCTCGCGCGCGGCGCCATCGTCGTTGCCGGACATGGGTTCGGCGGGATCGTCGCGGCGGCGGCCGCCCACGTCCTCGGGCCACGGTGCGCGGGCGTCGTCCTCGTCGACGGTGGTTGGGAGCGGCTCGAGGTGACCACCGACGTCGACGTGGACGAGTTCCTCCGTGGGCTCGACGAGCCACCCGAGGTGCTCCGGTCGATGGACGGGTACCTCGCCGATCGTCGCGGCTACGACCCGTCCACCTGGGACCGCGACCAGGAGCGGGCAGCACGCGACGCGGTCGTCGAGACGGCGGCCGGGCATGTCGTCCGCGCCGTCAGGCCGCACGTCGTCGAGGCGATGGTCCACACGATGTTCGGGTGGGACCCGGCCATTGGCGTCCGAGACGTCGAGTCGCCGATCGCGGCGCTCGTGGCGCTCGGTTCGGCCGACGCGGCCGCCCGGCTCGCCGAGCTGCGTCGCACGGCTGACGCGCATACGGCCGCGGGCAACCGTGCGTTGCGCGTCACGGGCTTTCCGGGCGTCGCCCACAACCTGATGCGCTACCGCCCTGCAGACGTCACGGCCGCGATCCTCGGGATCGCCTGACGCCGCGGTCCGCGGGTCGCTAGCATCGCCCGCCATGCGCTTCGTCTACTCGCCGCTCCACCTCCGGCACGACATCGGGACCCAGACCGTCATGGGGGTCCAGGTTCCCGCGAACGAGGTCGCCGGGCGAGCCGAGATCATCCGCACCGCGCTGCTCGCGGATGGCGGGTTCGATGCGTCGGAGCCGACCGAGCACGGCGCGGAGCCGATCACCGCCGTCCACGATCCCGGCCTGCTGCGGTTCCTCGAGACCGCGTGGGACGATGCAGTCCGCGCGCGCCACCCGTACGACTTCCTGGCGCCGGAGACGATCCCCAACCGCGCCGCGACGGAGGGCATGTCACCGCGGTACGGGCACGAGACCAGACGGCCGGACGGGCGGGCCGGCTACTGGGCGCTCGACACGTCCACGTACATCGTCGAGGGAACGTACGCCGCCGCGCGCGGGGCCGTTGACGTCGCGCTCACGACGGCTGACCTGGTCCTCCGCGGCGAGCGCCTCGCGTACGGACTGTGCCGCCCGCCCGGGCATCACGCAGCCCGCTCGATGTACGGCGGGTTCTGCTACTTCAACAACGCCGCCATCACGGCCGAGGCGATCACCCGCGAGACCGCGGCCCACGTCTCGATCCTCGACCTTGACTACCACCACGGCAACGGCACGGAGCAGCTGTTCTGGCGCCGGGGCGATGTCCTCTACGTGAGCCTGCATGCGCACCCCGATCGACAGTACCCGTACATCCTCGGCTGGGAGGACGAGACCGGGGAGGGCGAGGGCGAGGACGCGACCCTCAACATCCCGCTCCCGGCGGGCACGACCGACGAGCAGTACCTCGCCGCCCTCGATCGCGGTCTCGCCCGCGTCGGCGAGGAGCCGGGCGAGATCGTCGTCGTGTCGCTGGGGTTCGATACCTACGGCAAGGACCCGATCTGCGACTTCGCCCTCACGACGCCCGTCTACCACGAGTGCGGACGTCGGGTCGCCGCGCTCGGCAAGCGGCTCGTCATCCTCCAGGAGGGGGGCTACCACGTCGGGGACCTGGGCGAGAACGCCCGCGCGTGGCTGCGCGGCGCGGAGGGACGCGGGTTCGACCCGGCGCGAGTCACGCCGGCGACCTAGCCTCGCGACACCGCGACCCGTCCGAACGGCGTCGGGGGAAAGCCGTTCTCGATCGTTCTCGCGACCCGATCGGCTGCCGCCTCGGCGTCGAGCAGCGTTGTATCGACCTCCAGGTCGTACCCGCCGGCGCGGTGGACGACGTCGAACTGGGCGGCCGCCTGACCGATCGTCCGGTCCTTCCGAGCGGCCTCGCGCGCCACGAGGACGTCGAGCGGGCATCGCACGCCGACGAACAGGACCTCGTGACGGGCGAGTCGCGCGGCGAGGTCCGGCAGCCAGTCTGGCTCGAGGAGCACGTGGTCGACGATGACCCACAGCCCCGCGTCCGCGAGCGACGCGACCATCCGGTGCATCCCCTCGACGAGCCGGTGCCCGAGCTCACCGGTCTCGATGCGGAAGGGCGCGTCGCTCCCGGCCTCGGCCGGAACGTAGCGGAAGATCTCGGCCCAGTGCGGCAGGTCCCGGTAGGCCTTCGGCAACGCGAACACGACGGTGTCGATCCCCACGCCGAGCCACGGTCCGCCAAGCCGGGTCTGGAGCGCACGCGTCAGCGTCGACTTCCCGGCGCTTGACGTGCCGTTGAGCACGACGACCCTGCCTCGGCTCGACACGCGCTCATGATGCACGGGGTCCGCGGGGCTACCATCGTGTGACGATGAGTCAGTCACCCGAACGCCCCGCGACCCCCGACCTGCCCGACAACGTCCGCCGCCTCGTCGACGAGATCGAGAACGAGATGGGCGACGACGGGTTGTCGCACGCGATCGTGCCGGGCGTCGAGCAGCGGCCCTCCTGGGGCCAGGGTGTGCGGGCCCTCGAGGACGGCGGCATCGAGGCTGCCGTGCGCGAGATCCTGATCGAGATCGGCGAGGACCCGGCGCGGGAAGGGCTCGTGGGTACCCCGGACCGCGTCCACCGGATGTACGGGGAGCTCACCGCCGGCTACCACGTCGACGCCGAGCGGCTCATCAACGAGGCGATCTTCGACGTCGACTACAGCGAGATGGTCGTCGTCAAGGACATCCCGTTCTACTCGCTGTGCGAGCACCACCTGCTGCCGTTCTTCGGCTCCGCGCACGTCGCGTACGTGCCCGCGGGCCGCGTGATCGGGCTGTCGAAGATCCCCCGGATCGTGGAGATGTACGCGCGGCGCCTGCAGGTGCAGGAGCGGATGACCCAGCAGGTCGCCGATTTCCTGATGGAGCGCCTCGAACCGAAGGGGGTTGGCGTCGTCCTCGAGGCGACCCACCTATGTGCGGTCATGCGCGGCGTCCGCAAGCCGGGCACGACGATGACCACCGCAGCCGTGCTCGGCCTGTTCCGGCGTAACGACAAGACCCGTGCCGAGTTCTTCGCCCATCTCGCGCGCCCGGGCGCTGGCGCCTAGCCGCTCGCGCCGGGCCGGCTGCTCCCCGTCAAGCACGGCCTCGTCCGTCACGCCGGCTGCTCCTCCGTCGCGGCGTGGATCCTCGGTCCAGCCTGGCCCTCCTCGGTCGAGCCGGCTGCTCCGCGTCAAGCGGCTGCTTCTCCGTCGAGCCCCAGCCTCCTCGGTCAAGCCTTTCCTCTCCGTCATGC
>DATFQL010000092.1:0-3796 GCA_035264305.1 Candidatus Limnocylindrales bacterium
GTCGGGAGACCGGGCCCCGACCGCCGCAGCGGCCCGCTCGAGCGCGGCGAGCCGGTCGGCGACCAGGCGATCGGCCGTCGCGCCGGTGACCGCCTCGATCCGGCGCATTCCCGAGCCGATGCTCCGCTCGCCGGTGATCAGGAACGTGCCGATCTGGCCCGATGCCCGGCAGTGGGTCCCGCCGCACAGCTCGTGGCTGAAGCCCTCGACACGGATGGTGCGCACCCGCTCGCCGTACTTCTCGTCGAAGAAGGCATCCGCGCCGGCGGCCTGCGCCTCGGCCATCGTCATCCACTCGATCGACACCGGGCGGTCCTCTCGGACGACCCGGCGCACCTCGTTCTCGATCTCGCGCCGCTCCTCATCCGTGAGGGCGCGGTCGAACGGGAAGTCGAACCGCAGGTAGTCCGGGTGAACGAGCGAGCCTGCCTGCCGCGCCCGCTCACCGACGACGTTGCGCAGCGCCCGGTGGAGGACGTGCGTGCCCGTGTGGTTCCGCATCGTGTGCTCGCGCCGCTCGGCGTCGACCTCGGCGCGCACCATGTCTCCGACCCGGACCTTCCCATGAAGGACGCCGCGGTGCACCGTCAGGCCGGCGGTCTGCGTACCCGCGACGCGCTGGACGTCGTCCACCTCGAACAGGACGGTCCCATCGGCGGGAAGGATGCGGCCGGTGTCGGCTACCTGCCCACCCGACTCCGCGTAGAACGGCGTGCGGTCGAGCACGAGCTCCGCGCGCGCCGCGGCCTCGGTCCGAAGCTCGACCTCCGGGACCGCTTCGAGCGACTCGTATTCGACGCCGTCACGGAGGATCGCGACGACCCGCCCGTCGGCACTCGTCGTGTCGTACCCGAGAAACTCGGTCGGTCGGGTGCGCGCGAGGAGCCCGTTGTAGAGCGACGCAAGCTCCGCCGTCTTCGCGAGCTCGGCCTTCGTCCCGCTGCGGCTGCGCTCCCGCTGCTCGGCCAGCGCGTCCTGGAACCCCGCGAGATCGGTGCGCACCCCGTACTCCGCGGCCAGCTCCACGGTGAGGTCGATCGGGAAGCCGTACGTGTCGTGCAACCGGAAGGCGACGGCGCCGGGCAGGACGGGCGCACCCTCGGCAAGCGTCTCGGCGAGCCGCCCCACCACGCGCTCGGCGTCGGTGAGCGGGATCAGGGCCTCCTCGAGGATGGCCACGCCCGCCTCGAGCGTCCGATTGAACTGCCGCTCCTCGCGCTCGATGACGCCGAGGATCTCGGCCCGCCGCTCGACGAGGTGGGGATACGCATCGGCCATCGTGTCGATCACGACGTTCGCCGTCTCGCCAAGGAACGGCTCGGTCCGGCCGAGCAGCCGCCCGTGACGGATCGCGCGGCGCATGATCCTGCGCAGGACGTAGCCGCGGCCCTCGTTCGACGGAAGCACGCCGTCCGCCACGAGGAACGTGACCGCGCGGCTGTGGTCGGCGATGACCTGGTAGCTGAAGCGCTCCTGCTCGAAGCCCTCCGGGTCGTGGCCGAGGAGCTCCCGCATCCGGGCGTGGATCGGGGCGAACAGGTCGGTGTCGTAGTTGCTCCCCACGCCCTGCACGACCGACGCCACGCGCTCGAGCCCCATGCCCGTGTCCACGCCGGGCGCTGGGAGCGGTGTCAGCGACCGGTCCGGATGGAGCTCGAACTCCATGAACACCAGGTTCCAGACCTCGAGCCAACGTGGACAGTGCTCGCTGTGGTCGGGGACGCACTCGGGACCCTCGGACAGGTGCGCCCCGCGGTCGTAGTGCAGCTCCGAGCACGGGCCGCACGGGCCGACGTCGGCCATCCGCCACCAGTTCTTCTCGTCGCCCGCCGGGAAGTCGCCCCAGCGCACGAGCCGCTCGGGCGGCAGCCCGATCTCGTCCTTCCATACCGCGTGGGCGACGTCGTCCGTCGTGTACACCGTTGCCGCGAGCCGCTCACCGGGGATGCCGAGGTCACGGGTGAGGAACTGCCACGCCCAGTGGATCGCCTCGCGCTTGAAGTAGTCCCCGAAGCTCCAGTTGCCGAGCATCTCGAACAGCGTGTGATGCCGCGGCGTGCGGCCGACCTCCTCGAAGTCGTTGTGCTTGCCCGCGACTCGGAGGCAGCGCTGGTAGTCGACCGCGCGCGTGTAGTCGCGCTTCTCGACGCCGGTGAGCGCGTCCTTGAACTGGACCATCCCGGAGTTCGTGAACAGGAGCGTCTGGTCGCCGGCAGGGACAAGGCTTGCGCTGGGGACGATCGTGTGGCCGCGCTCCGCGAAGAACTCGATGAACCGGGCGCGGATCTCCGCACCCGTCCGGTACGGGATCGAGGTCTCGGGGGCAGGCGTGGCCATCCCCGCCATGGTACCGAAGCGGCCGGTCCGCTCGGGTGCGCCGGAGCGGGCCGGACGTGCGTGTATCGGGTCCCGTCAGACGGGTGGGCGGTCCTGCCGCCGGTGTCGAAGCGCGGCGATCCCGGCCATCGCGGCTCCCGCGAGCGCGCCCGCGATGAGGCCGCCGAGGAACCGCTTCGAACGCGAGCTCTCTCCGCCGAGAAGGTCGGCGAGCTCGGTGAGCCGGGCAGGTGCGGTCTCGCCGGCCGGGGCGGGCGGGCGGGGCTGGTCGTCAGGCATCAGGACTCCGTGACGCCGGTCACGCGCGACCGGGCTGGGGGCCGAGGGTGGCGAGGATCGCGACGATGCCGATGCCGACCCACGCCACGATCGAAGCGGAGATCAGCGGGAAGTCGCCGATCGCGAGGATGTCGAGTCCAAGGCGGTTGCCAAGGGCCGCGCCGGCCCACGCCCCGAGGCTCGCTGCGAGGTAGGTCAGCGGGAGGCGGCCACCCGCGTCCCCGCGGACGAGGACGTACAGCGCGGTGTGCAGCAGGCCGAGCAGGAGCGCGAGCGGCAGCGCCGGCGGGATCGTCATGCGGTGACGGGCTCCGCAGGTGCGAGGCGCGCCGCGGGTGTCTCCGCTGGCCGCGCGGGGGCTGCGATCCGCCCGCCGCCGAGGCACGTGTCGCCGTCGTACAGGACGCATGCCTGGCCCGGCGCGATCGCCCAGACCGGCGTGTCAGTCTCGATGATCCAGCGGCCGCCGCGAGCGGGCTCATCCGCCGTCCGCGGGCGAACGGTCGCATCGACCAGGGCCGCACGGTGCCGGATGCGTACCTGCGCCCGGAACGGCTCCCAGCCCCCGTCCGCCGCACGCCCCGCGACGGGCGCGTCGCCGACGAACGTCCCGCCCTCGATCTCGATCTCGCGCGTCTCGAGGTCCTCCCGGCGGCCGAGGACGATCGCGTTCGTCGCCGGGTCGATCCTCGACACGTAGCGCGGCTCCCCGAGCGCCACGCCGATCCCCTTTCGCTGGCCGACCGTGAACCCGGCGGCGCCGGCGTGCTCCCCCACCGTCGATCCGTCGGCGTCGAGGACCGGGCCGCGAGCCGGGGTCCAGCCGCCGCGCGAGCGGAGCTCATCCCGGTAGTCGCCGCCGGGAACGAAGCAGATCTCCTGGCTCTCGGGCTTGTCCGCGGTCACGAGGCCCAGGCTGCGGGCGATCGAGCGGACCTCCGGCTTCTCGAGGTCGCCCAGCGGGAACCGGCTGTGCCACAGCTGATCCTGCCGCAGCCCGTACAGGAAGTAGGTCTGGTCCTTGTCGGCATCCGCGGCGCGGGCGAGGCGTGCCCGCGGCCCATCCGGCGTGTCCGCGACGACCCGGCGCGCGTAGTGACCCGTGGCAACGGCCTCGGACTCGTAGAGCTGACGTGCCCGGCCGAGGAGCGCCCCGAACTTCACGTACGTGTTGCAGTCG
>DATFQL010000093.1:0-2567 GCA_035264305.1 Candidatus Limnocylindrales bacterium
CGTGAGCGCGTCGGTGTCGACAACCGGCCCGCGCGAGGTATTCACCAGCACCGCCGTCGGGCGCATCGACGCCAGCGCGCGGGCGTCGATCAGCTGGCGCGTGTCATCGCTGAGGTTGACGTGGAGCGACACGAAGTCCGATGTCGCGAGCAGCTCCTCGAGCACGAGGTAGGTGGCGCTGGTCGCCGCCTCGACGGCCTCGGGGAGCCGCTCCACGTCGTGGTAGTGCACGCGCATGCCGAACCCGCTCGCGCGGCGCGCGACCGCCTGCCCGATCCGCCCGAAGCCCACGATGCCGATCGTGGCGCCGTGCACGTCCGGGCCGAGCAGCGTCAGCGGGCCCCAGGTGCGCCAGCGTCCTTCCCGGACGTAGCGGTCCGCCTCGGGGATGCGACGGGCCGCGGACATCAGCAGCGTCCAGGCGAGGTCGGCCGTCGTCTCGGTCAGGACGCCGGGCGTGTTCCCCACAGGGATTCCCCGGCGCGTGCACGCCGGGACATCGACGTTGTCGAAGCCGACGGCGTAGTTCGAGACGACCCGGAGCGAGGGGCCTGCGGCGTCGAGCAGCTCGTCGTCGACGCGATCGGTGAGCAGCGCCAGGAGGCCGTCGATGCCCGCGACACGGCGCAACAGCTCGTCCCGCGGCGGCGGCAGCTCGTCCTCCCACAGGTCGAGCGTGGACGCCTGCCGGATCGGCGCGAGGCCCTCATCGGGGATCCGGCGCGTGACGAGGACGCGCGGCGGCCCGCTCACCGCTGCCCGCTCATCCGGTCACGAACTGCGCGATCCGGTCGAGCGCCTCGCCCAGGTGCTCGCGGCTGGCCGCGTAGCTGATCCGGATGTGGCCGGCCCCCACCGAGCCGAACGCCGTGCCCGACAGGACGCACACGCCGTGTTCTGCGAGCAGCCGATCAGCGAACGTGGGGCCGTCCATCCCGGTTCCCGAGACCCTCGGGAAGACGTAGAACGCCCCGGCCGGCACGGCGCATTCGATGCCGCGGATCCCGTTGAGCCCGTCCACCACGAGGTCGCGACGCGCGCGGAACTCGGCGACCATCGCATCCAGCGCATCCTGCGGCCCCGTCAGCGCCTCGACCGCCGCCACCTGGCTGAACGACGACACGCACGACACGGAGTTGATGATCAGCTTCGAGAACGGCTCCACGAGCGGGGCCGGGAGGAGCGCGTAGCCCAGCCGCCAGCCGGTCATCGCGTAGGTCTTCGAGAAGCCGTCGAGAACGATCGTACGATCGGCGAGCCCGGGGAGGGACGCGATCGAGACGTGCTCCCCATCGTGCACGATCCGGCCGTAGATCTCGTCGGCGAGCACGGTCAGGTCCGGGTGCCGGAGGACGAGCGCCGCCACACGCTCGATGTCGTCCCTCGTGAACACGCCGCCGGTGGGGTTCGCCGGGGAGTTGATCACCAGCAGGCGGGTCCGGTCCGTCACCAGCCGTTCGAGCTCGTCAAGGTCGACCCGGAAGTCGTTCTCCTGCGTGATGGCATACGGGACGGCCGTCGCCCCGACGTAGCGGGCCATTGACTCGTAGATCGGGAACCCGGGATCGGGGACGACGACCTCGTCCCCTTCCTGCGCCAGCGCGAGCAGCGCGAAGAACATCACGGGCTTGCCGCCGGGGACGACTGCAACACGGTCCGCGGTCGCGGTGAACCGCTTGCGCGCGCTGGCGTCGTTCGCGATCGCCTCGCGCAGTGCCGGCAGGCCCATGGGCGGACCGTAGTGCGTCCAGCCCTCGTCGAGGGCTCGCTGGGCGGCGGCGCGGACGTTCGGGGGCGTGTCGAAGTCGGGCTCGCCGAGCTCGAGATGGATGACGCTTCGTCCGGTCGCTTCGAGCGCACGGGCTCGCGCCGCGGCCTCGAACGCCGTCTCCGAGCCGATCCGCGTCATCCGCTCCGCGAGTCGCATCTCGGGATGCTAGCCCACGAGGCGTTGCGTCCGAACCGGTCCGCGCGCTGCCGTCGGTACAATTCGGCGGTGTCCCGGTTCTACTCGCTCGACGCCGCCAACGCGCTCGTCCCGGACCTCGCCGTCGTCACCGGTCGCCTCCGGGAGCAGCGGGACGAGCTCGTCGGGCTGCGGGACGCATATCGTGACCGCGAGAGCGTCGTCCTGGGCGAGGTGATCGCGGAGCCCGAGAGCGACGAGGCGGACGCGGATCCGGAGCTGCGCCGCCTCCGCCTGCGGATGCGCGGGATCGTCGACCAGATGCAGGCCGATGTCGCCTGGCTGGACGAGCGCGAGATCGTGCTGCGCGACATCGCCACCGGCCTCGTCGACTTCCCGGCCCTCGTGTCGGGCCGGCAGGTCTGGCTGTGCTGGCGGTCCGGTGAGCCGGCGATCGGGTTCTGGCACAACCTCGACGAGGGGTTCGCCGGCCGGCGCCCGCTCCAGGCCCTGCCCGACGAGGCGGCACACGCCTGACGGTCCGGACGGGTGTGATGGTGACCGGGCATACACTCCGCGTCATGCCCGCTACGCCGCCGGCGCCGTCGCGCCGCGACCGCATCCGCCAGGGCGACCGCGAGAAGGCCTACCGGCCCCTCCC
>DATFQL010000094.1:0-5386 GCA_035264305.1 Candidatus Limnocylindrales bacterium
CCGTGGACGAACGAGTCCTTGCTGCCGTGCTCGAGATCTCCGAGGCAGACGTGGACGACGCCCTCCGCGAGGCGATCGCGAGCACTGTCCTCGTGCTCGACCCCTCGCGCGAGCGGTACCGCTTCCGGCACGAGCTCCTGCGCGAGGTGGTCGAGCGGGAGCTGCTTCCCGGCACCCGGCGCCGCCTGCACGAGCGGTTCGCACTCCGGCTCCAGGAGCGGCCGGAGCTCGCCGACCCGAACCCGGCCGGTGCCGCGGGCGAGCTTGCGGTCCACTTCGCCGAGGCCGGCCTCGCCGAGGAGGCGTACGAGCACTCGATCCGCGCCGCCGATGCGGCTGAAGCCGTCCACGCCTACGCGGACGCATACCGGCACCTCGAGCGCGCCGTGGATCTTGAACCGAACCTGCCCGAGCGGGCGAGCGACACGACCGGCCGGATCGGGCTCCGGCGCCGCACGGCCGACGACGCCGATATTGCCGGCGAGTTCGCCCGGGCGCTCGAGCTGACGCGCGAGGCGCTCGCGCTCGTCGACGCCGACGCCGATCCCGTCACCGCCGGCATCCTCCAGTCCTCGATGGGGTACCTCCAGTGGAGCCTCGGCCAAGGCGAGGCGGCGCTCGCCTCGCACGAACGTGCCGTCGCGCTCGTGCCCGAGACGCCACCGACGCCTGACCGTGCGAAGCTGCTCGGCACGTTGGGCGGCGCGCTGATGGGCGAGGGCCGCTGGGCGGCGAGCCGGGCGGTGTGCGAGGCAGCGGTCCAGTGCGCCGTCGCGGCCGGCGCGACCGTCGAGGAGAGCCGCGCCCGGAACATGCTGGGTTCGGACCTGGTCGCCCTCGGCGAGACCGAGGCCGGCATCGAACAGCTTCGTGAGGCCTGCCGGCTCGCCGCGCGTGCCGGCCGCGTCGACATCCTGATCGTGGGGCACCACAACCTGGCCCTGAACCTTGCGGCCGCGGACCACCTGGAAGAGTCCGTCGAGCAGGCGAGGATCGGGCTCAACGTCGCGCGCGACGCCGGTGTCGAGCGACGGTTCGGGCAGGATCTTGCCGCGCTCGCCGGCGACGCGCTGACGCGCCTGGGACGCCTCGACGAGGCGTTCGACGCCGTGTCGCATGGCCTGGCGCTCGATCCCGCCGGTCGCGGCTCGGTCTTCCTCTCGACCGTGGCCGGCCGGATCGCCGCGATCCGTGGCGACGTGCCGGAGGCGCTCCGACGCCGAGCCGAGATCGACGTCCCTGCGCAGGATCCGGACGTCGCGGCGTACGTCGCGGCGGTCGCGGCGGAGTCGCGCCTCCTGGGGGACGACCCGGCTGGGGCGCTGGCCGAGGCCGAGCTCGGGCTGGCGTCGCTCGAAGGGCTGGACGACGTGCTGTGGGCGACGCCACTCGTGGCCCTCGGGCTTCGGGCCGTCGCGGAGCTCGCCGAGGCGGCGCGGATGCACGCGACCGTGACGTCCCCCGTGGACGCCGGCACGCGGCTCGCGGCCCGGCTCGAGTGGCTCGAGCCGCGCGTCACGACCACCAGCGGTCGCGGGCTCGTGGCGCTTGGACGCGGGGAGATCGGTCGGGCGGCGGGAACGGACGACCCGGTCGCGTGGACGACCGCGGTCGAGGCGTTCGACGGGATCCCGGAGCCGTTGACGGCCGCCTACGCGCGGTTCCGCCTCGTCGAGGCCGAGCTGCGAGCGCACGGGCTGCGAGCCGATGTTGCCGTGCAGATCCAGGCCGCGGCGGCGACGGCCACACGGGCCGGCGCACGTCCGCTCGCCGCGTGGATCGCGGCCCTCGCCGGGCGGGCCCGGATCCCCCTCACGCCCACCGGCGACGACGTGTCAGCCGCGCCGGTCGGCCTCGACCAGACGGCCGATCCGGGGCCGCTCGATGCCCACGCGGCGGCGGCAGCCCTGGGACTGTCGGCTCGCGAGATCGAGGTCCTCGAGCTCGTCACGGCGGGCCTCACGAACGGCGAGATCGCCGAGCGCCTGTTCATCACGCGCAAGACGGCGGCGGTCCACGTCACCCACATCCTGGACAAGCTCGGGGTCGCAAACCGTGTGGGAGCGGCGATGATCGGCGCCCGGGTCGGCCTGAGCGCTCCGGCATCCGGCGGCGACGCGCCGCGATAGCTGCGGCGACGCGCGCCGTCGCGGTCACAGGAAGACCCGCGCCACTCCCGAAGGTGTGGCGCGGGTCTGGTGCGGCCGGGGTCCCTCATCCCCGACGGGTGCGTGGATGCGGGTCAGGCGCCGGCAGCGGCAGTACCGTTGCCGGCCGGCCGGATGTTCCCGAACAGGCGGGTCAGGCGCTCGAGGAACGGCACGGCGTCGATGGCGCCGGCCGCCCGGACCTGACCTGCCTGCCGGACGAGGCGCTCTCGCTCGGCCTGTCGCAGATCGTCGGCGATCCGCAGCTTCGCCAGGTCGTACATCACCAGCGGGTGGTTCATGGCTCGTGCCTCCTTGGGTGGCTTCGTCGTCCCTGATCGGGCGTGCCGCCATCCTCGCCTCGGGAGCCGCCCGTGCCATCGGGCCGCGATCCCGAACGTCGCCATCGGGTACCTCAAAGCGATCGACGCCCGATCGAACGAGTGCCTTACCGCGCTGCCTCAACGCCTCGACCTCGTGTCCACGCCTCCACCTCCCTGTCGCGCACTCGCAAGGCGCCCGCAAGACCACGTCGCATCCGGCCCCGGCACGACGGTCGTACCGTGACCTGAAGCCCGAGGCTCATCCCGCCCCCGCACCTGCCACCCGCCGGAGGACCCCGATGTCCCGACGCCTGCTCGCTCCCGCCGCCGCCCTGCTTGCCGTCGCAGCGATCGCCGCCCCGGTCGTCGCCGGTCAGTTCCCCGCCGAGATCCCCCTCCCCGACGGGTGGCAACCCGAGGGCATCACCGACGGGACCGGCACGAGCGCGTACGTCGGCTCACTGGCAAACGGCGCGATCGCCGAGGTCAACGTGCGGACGGGCGAGGTCGACCCGCTCGCTCCCGGCGAAGCCGGCCGTGTGACCGCCGGCCTGGATTACGAGAATGGGGCGCATCGGTTGTGGGCGGCCGGCGGGCCCACCGGTGAGGTTCGCGCGTACGACGCACGGTCGGGCGAGCTCCTCCAGACGTACTCCTTCACCGCGGGCTTCCTCAACGACGTGGTCGTGACCGAGGACGCCGTCTACGTGACGGACTCCGTCATCCAGCAGCTGATCATCATTCCCCTCCCGGACGACGGCTCGCTGCCAGCTCCTGGAGACGCGTCTACCCTCCCGCTGACGGGCGACATCCAGTACATCGCGGGCTTCAACGCGAACGGCATCGTCGCTTCCGACGGCTGGCTGATCCTGGTCCAGTCCGCGACCGGCCTCCTGTTCCGCGTCGACCCGGCGACGGGCGTCGCCGAGACCATCGACCTCGGCGGCGCAAGCGTCTCGTTCGGCGACGGGCTCGAGCTGGTGGGCTCCACCCTGTACGTGGTACGCAACCAGCTCGGCGAGGTGCTCGTCATCCGGCTGTCCGACGACCTGCTGTCGGGCCGCGTCGTGGGCACGCTGATGCCGTCCGGCGTGGACGTCCCGACCACGGCGGCGTTCATCGCCGGCCGGCTGTGGCTCGTCAACGCCCGGTTCAACACGGCGCCGACCCCCGACACCGACTACTGGCTCACCCGCGTCAAGCCCTGACGCCTCCCCGCCTCACGCGATCTGGGGAGGTCGGCGCCCTGGCGTGCCTCGTATCCTCGGGGTCATGACCGACATCTGGGTCTGCGCGAACTGCAAGTCGATCAACCGCCTGCGTGACACCCGCTGCTACAGCTGCGGGCAGCGGCAGGAGGAGGTCGCGGTCGTCGCGGACGAGACGCCGAACGTCCGGCTGTCGCAGGCCGTCGCGAACCGCGCCGTGCGAGGCTACGAGTCATCGCTGCCGTTCGCGATCGCGGCCGGGGTGCTCATCGTCGTCGTCGCCGCGATGGGTCTGTGGCTGCTCATCGAGAGCCTCCGCGGCATGGACATCCTGAAGGACGCGTTCGTCCAGGCCGTGCTGAGCAACGACGAGACCGCGCTCCAACCGCTGCTCGTGGAGCAGCAGCGGCTCGCGAGCCCGTCCGCGCTCCGGCTGCTGCTGCTCCTGCTCGCCGTGCTCGCGTTCGGGCTGTGGCTCAGCCGGGTGCGCCTGAACATCCCCGCGCTCGGCGGCGGGACCCCCGAGTGGGGGCCGTGGAAGGCCCTCCTCTACCCGCTCATCCCGATCGTCAACCTGTTCCGGGTTCCGGCGATGGTGCAGGACGCGCTGTACCGACTCGATCCGCGTGGCGGTGGCCTCGGGATGGTCCTCCTCGCGTGGGTGGGATTCGTGGGCAGCTGGATCGTC
The DNA here is from genome assembly GCA_035264305.1 of Candidatus Limnocylindrales bacterium. Lineage (GTDB taxonomy): Bacteria > Chloroflexota > Limnocylindria > Limnocylindrales > CSP1-4 > CAIXZV01. The sequence continues at coordinate 4,367 of DATFQL010000094.1, forward strand.
GGGCTCATCGGGGGCGTCATCATCGCTGCCACGTTCGCCGGAGCGGCGATCGGGGCACAGACGCCGGACGCCCTCGCCGACGCGTTCGGATCCCTTATCGACCAGTCCGTGATCCTGTCGATCATCACGGAGGTGATGACCGCCGCCGGCGCGCTCGTCCTCGTCGCGGTCATCGCGCGCATCGAGTCGCGGGGTGCCGCCCGGGATGCGGAGATCCGCGCGTCGCTCGATCCGCTGCCCGTCCCCGACGTCGCGCCGGTCGCCGGCACGCCGCCGCCCGGCCCCGCGGTGACGATGTCACAGCCGTTCGCGCAGGTCGACGCGCCCGGTCGCGCGGCCGACGCCGCGCCGATGGCGCCGCCCCCGCCGCCACCCCGCTAGTCGCCGCCTCCCGTCAGCTTGACCTCCCGGCACTGCTGCAGACCTAACTTCGTCCGCCGACTTGACAAAGTCGCGTATCCTGCCTTTGTCCACCGACTTTGCAAAGTCGACGAGGGTCCGACAGGGCGATGCCGCTTGCCACGAAGGCGACCCACCAGCAGACGCGGGCGATCAACCAGGGCCTCGTGCTGCGCACGGTCTACGACAACGGTCCGATCAGCCGTGCCGACGTCGCCCGGCGCACCGGCCTCACTCGCACGACGGTGAGCGACGTCGTCATGGACTTCATCGCCGACGGCCTCGTCGAGGAGATCGGGCGCGGTCCGTCGAGTGGCGGCAAGGCGCCGATCCTCGTCCAGGTCATCGCCGACGCGCGGCTCGTGATCGGGCTCGACCTCGGCGAGGGGGCGTTCGTCGGCGCGTTGGTCGACCTCCGGGGCGAGATCCGGCAGCGGATCGAGGTCCCGATCGAAGGCCGGGATGGCGCGGCGGCACTGGCCACGCTCGATCGCCTCGTCGACCGGCTGGTCGCGCTCGCGCCGCCCGGCTCGCTGCTCGGCATCGGCGTCGGGACACCCGGCCTCATCGACACGGGCACGGGATCCATCCGCTGGGCGGTGAACCTCGACTGGGCAGACC
>DATFQL010000095.1:0-6756 GCA_035264305.1 Candidatus Limnocylindrales bacterium
TCGTCATGGCTGGTCGAGGCGGACGGCGCCCAGCCCGGCCCCGCCCGTCACCTGACGGGCAGGTCCTTGCCCGCGGCGCGCGCTGCGTCGCGCTTCTGCGCCCAGGCGGCGAGCACCGTGTCCTTGTGCGGCCGGATGGGACAGTGCTCGTCGCGGTTGTTGAACTCGTCGCAGTAGCCGAGCGGAACGCACTTCGGGGCGAGGAACGAGCCGAGGAACGGCGACACGGAGAAGATCTCGTGGCGGATGAGCTGGAACAGCCGCCTGATCTCCCATTGCGCCATCGTGCACAGCCGCAAGCCCGACATGTGGATGAGCGCGCGCAGGTTCGTCGTCATGACGAGGTTGGTGCGCGTGGCGTTGGGGAACACGAAGCGGGCGTCCTCGCCCGGCACGCCCGCGTCGAGGAGCTCGCCGTACAGCGCGAGCGACCCGTCGACCTGCGCCTCGTACCGCTCCCGGAGCTCGGCATCGCCCTCCGCGATCGTCGCGGGCAGCATCGTCGCCGCGCCCTTGAACTTGACGTACCGCTGGCTCTGCTGGTCGAAGGCGACGCCCGCCCGATGGCGCACGAGCTGGTGCGACAGCGTCCGTGACACCCCCGACAGCGCGAACGTGAACACCACGTGCTCGATGGTCGAGCCGTGCCCCGACTCGATGACGTTCGAGATCAGGCGCTGCATCGAGGCGGGGTTGATCTCGCCCGCCGTCGCCCGGCGGAAGATCTCCTGCGGGTCCAGCTCCGAGTAGCAGGTGCGGCATGCCGTGTACACGAGCGGGACGTAGAACTGCTCGACGATCTCCTTGGTCGGGAACAGGAGCTTCGCCTGCATACCCAGCTCGTGGCGCCCGGGGTTGCGTGGGATCGAGGTCTTCGGGCGCTGGGGAGCGGGGGCCTCTGCCATGCCTGAAGTCTACCGGCGCGAGGCCGTCGCCGGTACCCCGGAAGCCGCCGCCCGGGCCGTCACGCAGCCGCCGTCGCCGCCGGCACGCGCCGCCGGTCCACGTCCCGGAACCACGTCCAGTAGAGCAGCGTCGCCACCGTGTACAGGCTGATGATCGTGGCGAAGTTGACGGCGTAGCCTGCCTCGAACCCGACCGTCGCCTGGAGCACGGCGTAGAACGTGCCGCCGATCACCCAGCCCATCTGCCACAGGACGCTCATGGCAGCCGCGAGCGTCGCGCGCTCGGGCGGCGTCACGTGCTCCATCGCGAAGGCGTTGAAGATCGGGTTGCCCGCGTTCATCAGCGAGTTCCGGACCGCCATCGCGAGGATCACCGTCCACAGGACCGGGGAGAAGCCGAGCACGACGAGGAACGGGATCGATGCGCCCTGGACGATCACGACCGACGTGATCTGCCCGAACCGCCCGGCGAGGCGGGGCTGGAGGAGGATCGCCACCACGGTCCCGAGCGAGGTCAACGCGAACACGGCGTTGAGCTGGGCGAGGTCGAGGCCGAACTTGCGCTGGACATAGAGGTTCAGGAACGGGATCACCTGGCCCGCGCCGATCGAGATGAGGAACCCGGGCACGACGAGCTTCGCGAACCGCCCGCGGTCACGGACCGTGATCCCGAGGACCCCGCGGGACCGCCGCGGGTCCGACGGGAACGCCGCGGGCTCGCCGATCCGCCGCAGCCGCCGCGGCGCGGTCCGCGACGGCCGGTCGTCGGTGAGCCGCAGGACGGTGACCAGCCCCAGGACGAGGAGGCCGGCCATGATCACGAGGATGATCCGGTACGTCCCGGGTCCGTCCGGGTCGAGTCCCATGGACGAGGCGATCCACGTCGCCACGACGCCGCCCAGCACCGCCGCCGCGATGTTCGTGATCTGCTGGATCGCGAACTGCATGGCGAACAGCTCGTTGCGGTGCTCGGGCTCGGAGTGCTCGGTGAGATACGGCGAGATGACGACCTGGAAGATCTGGTTCCCGCTCGACCAGAAGACTCCGGCCAGGATGATGACCGGGAGCGCCTCGCTCGTGAGCAGCGCGACGAGCGCGAGCAGCCCGGCGCCGATTCCGACGCCGAACGCGGTCCGCCGCCCGAACCGGTCCGAGGCCGCCGACGCCGGGAACGCGACGAGCGCGGCGGCCAGGGACCCGATCGTCGCGACGAGCCCGATGGTCTGGGTCTCGAGACCGAGGGCCGCGAGATAGAGGTTGAAGTCGATCCACGCCAGGCTGACCGCGGCCCCGGTCACGAGGCTCGTGACGAGGATCAGCCGCGCATCGCGGTGGTAGCGCCCGTACGCCCGGAAGACGAGGTGCCCGAGACGTCCGTCCCCGCTCACCTGTGACCGACGGCATCCATCGGGCCATCCTACGTCGCGTTCAGCTCGGGGCAGCCGCGCCCGTCGCGAGCTCGCGCATGATGGCGCCGACGAGGCGCAGGCCCGCCTCCCGGGGCATCGCCTCGCCTTCGTCCAGCGCGGTCCGCAGCCCGCGGTCCGTGGTCGCCGTGTCGGGGACCTCGAGCAGGCGGCTGGGCACGATCGACGCGAGGTGCGTCCCGGTCTCGGCCGTCCAGCGGCTGGCGATCCCGGCGGCGAGATAGGCGTCACGCGTCCGCCGCCTCGCGAGCAGCGTCCCCGCGAACGCCGCCAGGACGAGCGTGATCCCCGAGACGTCGTCAGCCGCCTCGAAGGCATCCAGCGCGGCGGCGTAGTCGAGCGTTGCGGCGTGCGAATCGCCGGTCGCCTCGAAGGTGATCGCCCGCGTGAAGCGGGCCCACGCGAGGCCGAACGCATCGTCGGTGCCCTCGAACGCCTCGATGGCGCGCGTCAACGCCGGCCCCGCGGCATCCAGCCGCTCGCCGTACAGCTGTCCCATGCCGACGGCCCACAGGCTCCGCGCGATCGCCCCGCGATCCCCCAGCCGCTCGTTGATCTCGAGCGCCTCCTCCGCGAACGGGAGGCCATCGTAGGCGACCGCCGCGGCCCACTCGTCGGGTCGCCGGACCGGAGTCGGCGCGAAGACGCGGTTGTAGAGGGCGTTCGCGATCTCGCGCTCGTCGCCCAGCGCCCGTGCCTCCCGCTCGGCATCCGCGTACCAGACGTAGGCCGCCTCGATGTCGCCCGCCCAGTAGGCGAGGCCGCCGGCGACCTCGAGTGCGCGGAGCCGGGACAGGGACGGCGCGTCCGACCACGACGGCATGGCCAGGACGGCTGCCGCTCTCGACCGCGCCTCGACGAGGTGCCCGCGCATGTGCCAGAACCGGAACAGTGCCCGCAGGAACGCCGCCGCACGTTCGCAGTCGCCCGCCGCCGTCGCGTTGACGAGGGCGGCTCGCAGGTTGTCGTGGTCGTTCTCGAGGCGGTCGAGCTGCGCGCCGCGGTCGGCGGCATGCAAGCGGGAGGCCGAGCTCTCCGCGAGCTCCAGGAACGCGTGCCCGTGCCGGTCTCGGTACGTCGCGACGGCAGCCTCGCCGGCGGCGGCGAGCTGCTCCGCCGCGTACTCGTGGATCGTCTCGAGCATCACGAACCGGGGGTCGCCGTCGGCGTCGTCGACGACGCGGACCAGGCTCTGCTCCGCGAGCGACTCGAGGCGCGCGAGCACGTCCAGGTCCGGCGAGCCGGCCTCGTCGGCGCCGCACACGGCCTCGGCTGTCTCCAGCGTGGCGCCGCCCTGGAACACCGACAGCCGCGCGAACAGCCGGCGGCACTCCTCGTCGAGGAGGTCGTGACTCCACGCGATCGCTCCGCGGAGCGTGCGCTGGCGCTCCGGCAGATCACGTCCGCCCGCCGACAGCAGCCCCATCCGGTCGCCGAGCCGTGCGACCATCGCGGCCGGGCTGAGGATCCTGATCCTCGCCGCGGCGAGCTCGATCGCGAGCGGCAGGCCGTCGAGCCGGCGCACGATCTCCGCGACGGCGGTCGCGTTCTCGGCCGTCACGCGGAAGCCGGGTTTGACGGCCATCGCGCGCTCCACGAACAGGCGGACCGCCTCCGCAGTCGTGATCGCGTCGATGTCGGTCTCGCCCCCCGCCGGCACGGGCAGGGGCGGCACCGCGAACTCCTGCTCGCCCGCGATCCGCAGGGGTGCGCGGCTGGACACGATCAGCCGAAGCCTCGGGGCGCCCTGGAGGAGGTCGGCGACGACCGCGGCGCCGGCGACGACCTGCTCGAAGTTGTCCAGGACCAGGAGGGCGGGCCGATCCGCGAAATGCTCGAGGATCCGGTCGCGCGGCGTTCGCGCGGGGGACAGGAGCCCGACCGCCGTCGCGATCGACGACGTGATGAGCTCGGGCTCGGTCACCGACGCCAGCGGCACGAACCACACGCCCCCGGGGTAGTGGGCGGTGAGCTCGCGTGCGACCGCGAGCGACAGCCGTGTCTTGCCGGTCCCTCCCGGCCCGGTCAGCGTGAGCAGGCGGGTCCTCCCGAGCAGGTCCGACGCCCGCGCCACCTCCGCCCGCCCGACGAAGGACGTGAGCTCGGGCGGCAGGTTGTTGGGCGTCGCGTCGAGCGACCGGAGCGGCGCGAACTCGCGGTCGAGCCCGCGCGCGTCCACCTGGTAGACCCGCTCGGGGCGTGCGAGGTCCTTCAGCCGGTGGTCGCCCAGGTCGCGGAACGAGATGTCGTCATGGGGGTCGCCCGCCAGCATCCGGGTCGGCTCGGACACGACGATCTGGCCGCCATGCGCCGTCGCCGCGATCCGGGCGGCGCGGTGGACCTCGAGGCCGACGTAGTCGCCGGCGACCACCCGTGCCTCGCCGGTGTGGAGGCCCATCCGGACGCGGACGGGCTCGTCGGGCCAGGGGTGACCTGCGAGGGCGCGTTGCGCCGCGACCGCGGCCCGGATCCCGGCCGCGGCGGATTCGAAGGCGACGAAGTGCGCGTCACCCTCGGAGCCGAACGGGACGCCGCCCTCCGCGACCGCGGCCGAGGCGATCAGCCGGCCCTCGGTGGCGAGAAGCTGGGCCCACGCCTCGTCTCCGAGCTCGCGGACACGTCGTGTCGAGCCCTCGATGTCCGTGAACAGGAACGTGACCGTGCCGGTCGGGAGGAGCGGCTGCGTCGTCGAGGGTTCTGCGGTCGTCACGGATGTCCGTGGACGGTCACGTCCGATGGTCGGTCGTCACGGCCCGCAGGCGGGCGGCGACGACCCGGAGCACCGCGAGCGCGACGCCGGGCTCCTCGCGCAGCACCCGCTCGAAGTCCCACGACGCGAGGGCGAGGCAGCGTGTCGGCGCCTCCGCCACGACCTGGGCGACCCGCGGACCGCCATCGAGCACCGACAGCTCACCGAAGAACTCGCCCGGACCGAGGTGGGCGACGACGGTGCCGCTCCTGGTGACCCGGACGCGTCCGTCGACGACGATGAAGAAGCCCGTCCCGATCTCCCCCTCGCGCGCGATGACGCGATCCGCGGGAAAGTCCACCTCGATCGCGGCAGCCGCCACGGCGGCGAGGTCGCCGGCTTCGAGTCCGGAGAACAGACGGCAGCCGCTGATGAGCTCGGCACGCCGGTCTGCGGTCAGCGTCATGCGCCCTCCTGATCGTCGGGCACCCATCGTGCGCTGGGCGACGGTCGGGCGTCAATGCGCCGCCGGGAAGCGTCCGGGGGTCCGTTGTGCAAGGATGCCGGATACGTCCGGGGAGGCCGAGACGGGATGGGGACTGGAGGCGACCGCCGGTGGCGACGCGCGAGGAGATCGCGGACATTCTCGCGGGCTTCGCGCTGTTCAGCGACCTGCAGACCCCGCAGCTCCTGGGGGTGGCCGGGACGTTCGAGGAGGTCTTCTTCCCGCAGGGCGAGCGCGTCCTTCGGCAGGGGCTGACGGCGACCGGCTTCTACGTGATCCTCGAGGGCGATGCGGACGTCCAGATCGACGGCACGAAGCGCGCGACGCTGCACCGCGGCGACTTCTTCGGTGAGGTCTCGATCATCCTCGGCGAGCCGCCCACTGCCGACATCGTGGCGGTCAGCCCGCTCCACTGCCTCGCGATGTCCGGGACGGCCGTCGAGGGCTTCCTCGTCGCACACCCGCGCGTCATGTACCGGATGCTCCAGGCCCAGGCACGCCGCCTGCGCAACGCGAACCGCTGGCGGAGCTAGCGTCGTGGTCGAATCCGCCACCGACGACCGTCCGTTCCCGCCGGGTGAGTACCCGCTGATCGTCATCGGCTCCGGACCGGGTGGACTCCAGCTGTCGTACGCGCTGGGGAAGCACGGCGTCCCGCACGCGGTCCTGTCGCGCGACCCCGCGGCGGGCGGGATGTTCCGGAAGTGGCCGTTCTTCCAGCGGCTGCTGTCGTGGACGAAGCCCTATGCCCCCGAGGCACGGACGGCGCGCGAGTACCAGCGCTACGACTGGAACAGCCTCATCGCCGACGAGCCCGAGCTTCGCTCGCTGCAGACGGAGTTCATGGACGGATCGTCGTACTTCCCGTCGCGCCCGGCGATGCAGGCGAACCTCGAGGCGTTCGCCGAACGGGCCGGGGTCGCCGTCCGGTATGGCTGCGAATGGCAGGCGACCGCGAAGGAGGACGGCCCCGACGGCACGACGACCTTCGTCCTCACGACCTCGGACGGCACCTACCGGACGCCCAACCTGGTGCTGGCGGTCGGCGTGGCGCAGCCGTGGAGCCCCTCCCCGCCGGGGATCGAGCTCGCCCGCCACTACGCCGATACGCGCGAGGCGAATTGGTACGCCGGCAAGCGGATCTTCATCATCGGCAAGCAGAACTCGGGCTTCGAGCTGGCCTCGGGTCTCGCCGCCTGGGCGTCCTCGATCACGGTGTGCTCGCCCTCG
>DATFQL010000096.1:0-3867 GCA_035264305.1 Candidatus Limnocylindrales bacterium
GCCGGGGTAGACCTCGTACACCCTGATGCAGCTAATGGCACCGGTGATGCGCTCGCCGGACTGCGGCCACCGCGTGACCGCATCGGGGGTCAGCACCTCCTGCAGCACGGCGAGATCGCCGGCCTGGATTGCTGCGAAGAAGCGCGCGATCGTCTCGCGGCGCTGGTCGTCACGTACGGGATGTGTCATGAGTGCTCCGGCGTCTGTGGGTGAGAAGACGCCGGCCGGACGGAGCCGTTACTCCCCGATCACGCGACCCTTAGCGCGGGTGAACGAGGGTGGAGCGGGAGACGGGGTTCGAACCCGCGACATGCAGCTTGGAAGGCTGCCGCTCTGCCAACTGAGCTACTCCCGCGTGCCGTGATCCTACCCCGCGATCCGCCGGCGTTGCGACGTAGGCTTGGGCGATGCCCGAGCCGGTCCTCTCGCAGCGGACGCTGAACCGGACGCTCCTCGCACGCCAGCTTCTCCTCGAGCGGGTCGTGATGGACCCGCTCGACGCGGTCGAGCACCTCGTCGGGCTCCAGGCGCAGCTCCCGACGTCGCCGTACATCGCCCTTCGCGCCCGGCTGGCCCGGTTCGAGCCCGCGGCGCTCTCGACCGCCATGGAGGACCGACGCGCGGTCCGCATGGTCCTGATGCGGGGCACGATCCACCTGGTCTCGACCGACGACGCCGCGGCGATCCGGCCCGTCATCCAGCCGGTGCTCGACCGCGAGCTGTTCGCCAACCGCACGTGGTCGCGCGGGATCGAAGGCGTGGACCTCGAGCCCGTCCTCGCGCTCGGCCGGACGCTCGTGGAGGAACGGCCGCGGACGCTGGCGGAGCTGCGGACGGAGCTGGGCGCGCAGGCGACCCATGGCGATCCCGGCAGCCTCGCCTACGCCATCCGGAACCTGCTGCCCACGCTCCAGGCGACGCCCCGCGGCCTGTGGGGCCGGAGCGGAGACGCGCGACTGACGACGCTGGACGCGTGGACCGGCAGGTCGATCGCGGCCGAGGCCGACCCGGAGCCGCTCCTCCGCCGGTATCTCCGAGCCTTCGGCCCCGCGACCGTCGGGGACATGCAGGCCTGGTCGCGGCTCACCGGGCTGCGCCCGGTGGTCGAGCGGATGCGCCCCGCGCTCCGGACGTACCGGGACGAGCGCGGTCGTGAGCTGTTCGACCTGCCCGACGGGGTGATCTCCGACCCCGACCTCCCGGCACGCGTGCGGTTCCTCCCGGACTACGACAACGCGCTGCTGTCGCACGAGGATCGGTCGCGGATCATCCCGTCGCTCGCGTGGCCCGAGCTGGGCGACAACATCACCGCGCCCGTGTACCTGGTCGACGGCCACGTCGCGGGGATCTGGAAGCTCGAGAAGGCGACGCGCAAGGGCGAGGCGGCGCGCCTCGTGATCCGGCCGATGGTCGAGCACGCATCCGACGAGCACGCCGAGATCCATCTCGAGGCGGAGTCGCTCGCGGCGTTCCTCGCGACGGCCGATCCAGCCGCTCCCGTCCCGGTGGTCCGCTGGCACGAGGACGCCTGACCGCCGGCCGCGCGCCGGAACGCGCCGATGCCGCGCGATCGTCCCCGCTCCCTCAGGCCTCCAGCTCGCAACCGGCCGCGACCGAGTCATTCGCGAACCGCTCGAGCGCGGCATCGTCGCCGGCGCTCGCCGTGATCAGCGTCATCACCCGGTCCACGCCGGCATCGGCATACCGACGCAACAGGTCGATGCGGCCCTGGCCCTCGCGCGCCGATTGCGACCGGCCGATGTTCACCGACACCCGGAGCGTGCGCGGGTCCCTGCCGATCTCCTCGCACCGACTCGCGATGACGGGTCGGGCCTCGACGACCTCCTCGGGCGACAGCCAGTCGAGGTTGAGCTCGTCGGCGAAGCGTGCGGCGAGCCGCCACGTCCGGTTCGGGCCGTTTCCCCCGACCATGATCGGGATCCGCGGCCGCTGCACGCCCTTCGGGTCGTTGATCGCGTCCCGCACCGAGGCGTGCGTGCCCTCGTACGTCGCGTGCCCGGGCTCGAGCATCCGGGTCACGATCTCCAGCGTGTCCTCGAGCAGTGCCATGCGCTCGCGCAGGGGCGGAAAGCCGAACCCGTACGCCTCGTACTCATCGCGCTTCCAGCCCGCCCCGAGCGCGAGCTCCGCTCGCCCGCCGGAGACGACGTCCAGCGTCGACATCATCTTCGCGACGAGGGCGGGGTTGCGATAGCCGGCGCACAGCACGAGGTGACCCAGGCGGACGCGGGCCGTCTCGACGGCGAGCGCCGACAGCCCGACGAACGCCTCGAACGTGATCTCGTCGGTCGGCACCGGCTCGGTCTGGACATGGTCGAACAGCCACACCGACTCGAACCCGAGCGCCTCTGCGTCGTGGGCGATGGCAACCGACCGAGCCCATGCCCGCGACGCGTCCCAACCGTCGTACTCTCCGGTCCAGCCCTGCGGGACGACGATCCCGACTCGCACGCGGCACCTCCTGGTCGGAGCGTACGCCAGGGCCGCGCACCATCTGCGCCGACCCGCGAGCCTCGTGCCACGCGCGGCCCGCGCGATCGTCTGCGACCGCCACGCGCAGGCGCATACGGTCGCTGGCGTGTCCCCCGCTCCGCTTGCCGCACCCGGTTCGGGCCGCCCTCGCGGCGCGGCCCCCATCCCGGCGACGTCCGGACCGCTCGTGGAGGATGTCGCCCGCCTCGGCGTCATCCGCGCGTCAGCGCTCGGCGACTTCATCCAGGCGCTGCCGGCGCTCGAGGCGCTCCGTGCCGCGTATCCGGCCGCGGAGATCGTCCTCGTCGGAACCGCGACACACGCGGCGCTCGTCGAGGGACGGCCCGGGCCCATCGACCGCGTGATCCCGTTGCCCGTCGGCGCGGTCTGGCACGCCGGCCGGGCGCTCGCCACGCACGGCGACGCGACGCGGCCCCTGCCCGGCACGCCGGACGACATCCGCCCCGCGTCCATCCTCGACTCGCTGCGCGCCGAGCGGTTCGACCTCGTCGTCCAGCTCCACGGCGGTGGTGGGGAGTCGAACCCCGTTGCATCCGCCCTCGGTGCGCGGGTGACGGCCGGGGCACAGGCACCGGGCGCGCCACGGCTCGACCGCTCGATCCCGTTCCTCCACTACCAGTCGGAGCTGCTGCGGGCGCTCGAGATCGTCGGCCTCGTCGGGGCGCCGCCCGTCACGCTCGACCCGCGATTCGCGCTGACCGACGCCGATCGCTCGGCCGCGAGCGAGGTGCTCGCGGCGGACGGTCCGTACGCCGTCCTCCACCCCGGCGCGACCGACCCGCGCCGGCGCTGGTCCGCCGACCGCTTCGCCGGCCTCGGCGACGCGCTCGGCGAGCGCGGGCTGCGCGTGGTGGTCACCGGTACGGGCGCCGACGAGGCGTCGATCGCCGACGACGTCGCGAGCGCGATGCGCCATGTGCCGGTCGTGCTCGTCGACCGGCTCTCGCTGCCCGCGCTCGTCGGCCTCCTCGCGGGCGCGCGCCTCGTGATCGCGAACGACACGGGGCCGCTGCACCTGGCAGCCGCGGTGGGGACGCCGACCGTCGGGGTGTTCTGGATCGGGAACCTCGTCACCGGCGGCCCGGCATACCGGACGCGATCGCGCCCTGCGATCAGCTGGCGGACCGCGTGCCCGCGGTGCGGCGCCGACGCGACCGAGACGCGCGGATGTGATCACCCGGACTCGTTCGTCGACGACGTGTCCCTCGAGCGAGTCCTGGAGCTGGCGGCCGATTTCGCGCCGGGCGCGGACGCCGTCCCGGAGCGGTCCGCCGAGCTGCTCTCGAGCTAGTTCTTCTCGAGAATCGGGCGGGCCTTCTCGGGGTCGTCGACGACGAACGCGAACGTCGCCCG
>DATFQL010000097.1:0-10916 GCA_035264305.1 Candidatus Limnocylindrales bacterium
ACGCGTATCCACTGATCGGAGTTGCCGCATGTGGCAGATTCAGGCACAGATGGCGCTCGACATCGCCCGAGAGCGCGCCGAGGAGGCGCGCCGCAACGCGCTGGTGGCTCGGGCTCGCCGGCAGACGGCCCTCGAGGCACGCCTCCACGCGTTGCCGGTCCGGCCGAGTCGCCCACGCGCGGCAACGGCGGCGGCGCTCCGGAAGGCATCGGGTCTGTTCGGCTCGATGGCTGATGCGGCCTGCGACGCCGCGGCGCGCCTCGACCACCGGACAGCCTGACGTCCTGCCTGGGTTCGCGATGCGCGACGAGGCCGCGGTGTCCTGGGGCAGTGACCGGATCGACCTGTTCTGGCGCGACGACGAGGACGCGCTGTGGCACAGCGCGTTCGACGGCATCGCGTGGAGTGGCCCGGAGTCGCTCGGCGGGTCGCTCGCGTCAGGCCCGGCCGTGACGGCGTGGGCGCCCGACCAGATGGAGGTCTTCGCGGTGTTCCCGGACGGGGAGCTGTGGGACCGCTACTGGGACGGCACGTCCTGGCATCCATGGGAGTCGCTGGGCGGCAGGCTCGCGACCGGGACGACGCCTGCGGCGTCATCGTGGGGCGCGGACCGCCTCGACGTCTTCGCCACCGGCATCGACGGCCGCACGTGGCACCGCTGGTGGGACGGGTCCCGATGGGTGGAGTGGGAGCAGCTCGGCCCCGCCTGATCGATCGCGAATGCGCCAGCCGCCGCTGAACCGGGTGCAGGACGGGCATCGCCTCCGCCCGAGTCGCTGGCCAGTTCGGGCCGATGGCAGACGACCGTCACGCGAGGCCGGGCTCGTCCTCGCCGGGCGGCAGCTGCGGAACATCGACACGGTGGACGGTGATGGTGGGGCTGCTCGTCCCCCGTCCCGGAACGCGGCCGAGCACCGACGCGGCGGCATCCGCCACACCGCGGCCCACCCGTGCCGCCGACGAGCCGGCCTGCCTGACGACTCGCCCCGTCGCCTCGCCCGCGGGCCTCGCGCGGTCCGCTGCGGCCCGGACGGCGGGGCCGGCGGCGTGTCCGAGGGGTGCCGTCCGATCGGCGGCGGCCCTCGCCGCGGGCGTGACCTTCGCCGCCGCCGCCCTCGCGACGGGTGTCGCGCGGTGTGTCGCGGCTCGCGTCGTTCTCGCGGCCGCGCCAGCGGCCCGGCCGCTGACGACGACGGCCCTCCTCGTCGTGCGGTAACCCGCCCGGCCGATCCACGCCGTGGTTGCGCCAACCGTGCGGAGGTCCGCCACCAGGTCGTCGTCGGCAAGCCCGACCGCATCGAGGTGAGCGCGGCGCCGATCGGCGTCCAGGCCGCCGAGCGCGAGGCGGATCGCGGCGAGCGCGACCGCGATGTCGTCGAGCTGACCGAGGACCGGGATGACGCCCGGCACGAGGTCGATCGGCGACGCGAGGTAGCCGGCGGCACCGATCACCGCGGCGCGGCGCGCCTTGGACAGGAGCGGGTCCTTGCCCAGGCGCCACGCGAGCCGCACGTACGTCGGCATCCGACGGACGAGCGAGCCGACACGCTCGCGGGGAAACGGGTCCTCCCTCATGCAGCCATGCTAGCCCGCCGCCGGCCGAGCGGGCGTTTACGTGGCTGCAATGGACATTGCCGTAGCGTGCCGGATGCGGGCATTCCCGCCCCGGCGATGCCTGCCCTGGACCATGTGGGATGCCTACACGACCAGTCCTCATCCTGAACCCCAGGGACGACACCGAGTTCATGGTCTTCGCCGAGGACCTGGTCGAGGAGGGTGCGGTCGACGCGCCGGAGCTGCAGGGGAAGCTCCGCTCGCGATACTCGCGCGCCGTCGTCAGGCCACGCGACCTCTCCAGCGAACGCACTGCGGTGTGGTATGTCTACAGGGAGGGGTACTGGGTGCCGAGCGCCAGGAGCGAGGAGGGATGACGGTGACGGACGCCGACGACGACCTGAAGGCAACGAGCGAGGACGTCGTCGCCGATGCCGAGCGGCTCCGTGACATCGAGCAGCGCAAGCAGTCGCTGATGCCCGACGATCCGGAGCTCATCGAGCTGTCGGAGGAGGCCGAGCGGATCGCGCGTGGCCTGGTCCCGAAGACGGTCGCCGAGCGCGAGCTCGCCGCGGAGGCAGTCGCAGAGGGCTCGTAGCCCGGATTCGGGGGTCGCACGTAAGCCGCAGATAAGCGGCTCCCCCTACCCTACTGCTCGGACACCCTGCCCCGCCGGAAGTGCCCCCGACGGGGCAGGGGTCCCATCTACGCCCGCCGCGGCCCGCCGGGGAGTTCCCCATCCGTGGAGCCGTCCAGCGCGCCGTGGCGCGTCATCGAACCCGAGCCGGACGACTCCTCGTCGCCCGGCGCGCCGAGTCCGGGTCGCGACCTCCCGTGGTTGCCGATCGGCGCCATCGTCATCGCACTCGTCATCGCGATCTCGGCCCTCGTGCTCGCCGCGCGGCCGGATCCCGGCGTCGCAATCGACGGCACGGCGGACCTCGAGGCAGGGTCCGCTGGCGAGGCGGGAACCCGTGCGCCAGGTCCGGCGGGGACGGCAGAGGTCGTCCTCGTCGAAGTCGGCGGCGCGGTCCTCCGTCCCGGCGTGTACCGCCTCGCGTCCGGCGCGCGGATCCTCGACGCCGTGACGGCCGCGGGCGGCTTCGGGCCGCGCGTCGATGCGGCCGAGGCGGACCGCCGCCTCAACCTCGCGGCCCCGGTGAGGGACGGCGACGAGATCCATGTCCCGGCACGCGGCGAGGTGGCGGTGGCGTCACCCGGTGCAGCGGCGGGCGGCGGCTCGGACTCCGGTTCCGGGCCGATCGACCTCAACCGCGCGACGGCCGAGCAGCTCGACACGCTCCCCGGGGTCGGACCGGCGACCGCGGCGAAGATCATCGCGGCGCGCGAGGAGCAGCCGTTCGCGTCGATCGATGAGGTGGGAGCGCGAAAGGTCGTCGGGCCCGCCACGCTCGAGAAGATCCGGGCGCTGGTGACGGTCGGGCCGTGATCCCGGTCCTGCCCCGGACGGCGTGGGTCGCCATCGGGGTCGCGGGCGGCGGGACGGCCGCCGCGGCAGGCGTTCCCGTGTTGGCGGTCGTCGTTGGGCTGCTGCTCGTGGCGGCGGGGACCGTGCCGAGGCCGCAGCGCGACCCATGGCAGGTGGCGCTTACGGCGACGGGCGTCGGAGCCCTGCTCATCGCTGTCCGTGTGCTCGTCGGACCTCCCGCAGCGCCCCTCGCGTCACTGCCCTCGGATCGGGGACCGTGGACAGCCCTCGTCGAATCCGTCGGTGCGCCGCGCGAGGGCGACCAGGTGGCACGACTGCGGCTCCGGGGCGAGACCGGGGAGGTCGTCGTCGCGGCGACCATGCCCGCGTTTCCGGTGGTCGCCGCGGGCACGATCGTGGAGGTCGCCGGACGCCTGCGCCCGCCGCCCGCAGAGGACGGGTATGGCGACTATCTTCGGCGGACCGGGGCGTCGGGGACGATTGACGTTCGCGAGCTGCGCGTGCTGCGGCGCGCCGACGCGTCCCTGCAGGCCGCCCGCGACGGCGCCGGGGACGTGCTCCGACGGGCGTTGCCGGAGCCGGAGGCCGGCCTCGCCGCCGGGATCCTGATCGGGCTGCGGGAACGCGTCGACCGGTCGCTGGCCGCGGATTTCGCCACCGCCGGCGTGAGCCACGTCGTGGCGATCTCCGGGTGGAACATCGCGATCGTCGCGGGAATCGTGGGGGCTGCGCTGCGGGGCCGATCGCGGCGCCTGGTGACGATCGCCGTGCTCGGCACGGTCACCGCGTACGTGGTCGCGGCCGGCGGGTCCCCGTCGGTCGTGCGCGCGGCGGTCATGGCCGGCGTCGTGCTCCTCGCGCGCGAGTCAGGTCGCGCGGGGCGGGCGGCCGCAGCCCTCGGAGCCGCGGCCGCACTGCTGCTGCTGGTCGACCCGGCGCTCGTGAGCGACGCCGGGTTCCGGCTGTCGGTGATGGCTACGGCCGGGCTCCTCGCCTGGGCAAACCAGATCGCCGGCTGGCTCGCTCGCGTCGGCGGCGGTCGCGTGCCACGGTGGCTCGCCGAGAGCCTGGGCATCTCGCTCGCGGCGCAGGCGGCCACGTTGCCGGACGTCATCGCGACGTTCGGGCGTCTCTCGCTCGTGTCGCCGCTGGTGAACCTCGCCGTCGTCCCGCTCGTGCCGGTCGCGATGGCGGGCGGCGTGTTCGCGCTCGCGGGCGGCACGCTCGCAGCGGTCGGTGCGCCGGCCATCGTGGGGACGCTCATCGGCCTTCCCGGGTGGCTCGTGCTCCACGTGATCATCGGTCTCGTCCGGGTCGGCGCCGCGATCCCGTTCGCCGCCGTGACGATGCCCCCGGCCGTCGCGTTCCCGATGGCGGCAGCGTGTGCCGTCCTGATCCTCGCCGCGCCCGCGGCGGTGCGGACCACCGCCGACCGGCGGGCGACGCGGGCGCGGCCGCGGGGTCCCACCAGTGCCCCGCGAACGGCGCACCGTGCGAACCACCGCCGGCTCGTCATCACACCCGTTCGACGGGCAGCGCTCGTGTGCGTCGGGATCGCCGTCGCGCTTGCGGGCGCGGCGATCGGAGAGGCGACCGGACGAACGACGCGGATCACCGTCCTGGACGTCGGACAGGGCGACGCGATCCTGCTCGAGACGCGGACCGGCGCCCGATTGCTCGTCGACGGCGGGCCCGACCCCAACCGCGTCCTCGTCGCGCTCGACGAGCGGATCCCGCCGTGGGATCGCCGGCTCGACGTGGTCGTCCTCACCCACCCGCACGAGGATCACGTGGCCGGCCTCGCCCGCATCCTCGAGCGCTACGCCGTGGGGCGGGTGTACGAGCCCGGGATGCGCGGGCCGGGCCCGGGCTGGGCAGCCTGGAGCTCGGTTCTCCGCGACGGGCCGCCGCACGGAATCCTCGCCGCCGGTGCCCGGATCCGCCTGGGCGAGGTGCTGATCCGCGTCCTGTGGCCGGATCCGGGCGCCGTCCCCCTCGAGCCGCCGGACGGCGGGACCGCGATCAACAACGTGTCCGTCGTGCTCCTCGGCGAAGCGAACGGTCGGCGGTTCCTCCTCGCCGGAGATATCGAGGAGGGCATCGATCCGACGCTCCTCGCTCGCGGTCTGCCACGCGTCGACCTGCTCAAGGTCGCGCACCACGGCAGCCGGACGGCCACGACCCAGGGCTTCGTGGATGCCGTCCGGCCATCGGTTGCGATCGCCTCGGCTGGCGCCGGTAACACGTACGGGCACCCCGCGCGGGCAACCATCGCGCGGCTGCAGGCGTCCGGAGCACGAGTGCTGCGGACGGATCTCGACGGCTCGGTCTCGGTCGAGCTCACCAGGATGGGGCTCGTGGTGTCCACCTCGGGACCGCGCCGCGCAGGTCCGGCGCCGGCCGACCGCCTCGCCAGCGCCACGCGAAGGTCGTCGACAACCCGCTCGGCACCGGCCTTTGCGTGCGCGATCCCGATCCCGGCCGGCTCCCCGCTGGCGGTGGCGAGACGACGCGCGGGCACGAGCGGCGCGCCGGCGGCGGGTCCGATCGGCGACCCGGGCTCGGGCGACTGGGCAGTGCCGACCGGATACGATCGCGGCGATGACGATCCCCGATCGCTCCGAGGCGGCACGCCTGCTGCGCTCGCTGGATCCGCCGGGCTGGTTCATTCGGCACGCGTGCGCCGTCGCCGACGTCGCCTCGTGGATCGCCGCCCGCACGAGCGCCCGTGGACATCCGCTGGACCGCGATGCGGTCGAGGCGGGTGCCCTGCTCCACGACGTCGACAAGCTCCGGGGGGCAACGATGGCCGGGCTCCGCCACGGGGATGGCTCCGCGGCGTGGCTCGAGCGGCGTGGACACGGCGAGCTTGCCGCCCTCGTCCGTGATCATCCCGTCACGCGTCTGGCAGAACCCCGGTACGAGGGGTGGCTGGTCGGCGCATCCACTGAGGCCCTGATCGTCGCCTACGCCGACAAGCGCGCAGGGCAGCGCCTGGAGTCGATGGACGCGCGGTTCGGATCGTGGCACCGGCGGTACCCGGGTGGCTGGGACGACGAGACGGCGCTGCTTGTGCGGCGTCGCGCGCGAGAGCTGGAGGACGCGGTGTGCCGGGCCGCGGGGGTCGCCCCGACGCAGGTGCGTCGACTTCGGTGGTCTCGTCGCCTGGTCAGCGGGACGGGCGCATGAGCGACGTGCCGATCCTGGCGTACTACCGCGGCGACGACGGCTGGTCGCTCGATCGAGCCGCCGACGCCGTCGCGCAACGGATCGAGGGAGACTCGGGCCAGCGGCCCGAGCGCTGGCGGGTGCCGGGCGCCGAAACGAGCGTCGCCGCCATCGGCGAGCGCGTCGCGACCGCCCCGCTGTTCGGAGGCGGCACCGTCGCGATCGTGGTCGACCCGGCGCCCCTCCTCCGGGTGAAGGCCGAGCGTGAGGGGCTCGAGGCGTCGCTTGCAACCGTTGCCCCCGGGAATGCGCTGGTGTTCGTCGAGCAGGGCGACGCGGGGGCGAAGCGCTCCGCATCGCTCCAGGGGCTCGAGGCGGCCGTGCTGCGAGCGGGCGGTGAGGCCCGCTCCTTCAAGGCGCCGAAGTCGGGCGAGCTGGCCGGTTGGATCACGGCACGAGCCACCGAGCGCGGCATGCGGTTGGAACCAGGCGCCGCGAAGGAGCTGGCGCGTCGTGTCGGTGGCTTCGTGAACGAGGGCGATGTCGACCGCTTGCGGATGAGCGCCCTCGCGGTGGCCGAGCTGGAGAAGCTCGCGCTGTACCGCCCACACGACGCGGTCACCGACGACGACGTGAAGGCACTCGTCGCGGAGGTCGTCCCCGACTCGACGTGGGCGCTCCTCGATGCCGTCGCGGAGCGCCGGGCGGCGGTCGCCGGACCGGCCCTGGATCGCCTCCTCGAGACGACGCCCGAGCCAGTGATCACGGTCCAGCTCCATCGGCGGCTCCGCGAGCTGCTCATCGCCGCCGATCTCACCGCACAACGCGCCCGGCCCGCGGACATCGTCAAGGCGATCGGGGGGCATCCATTCCGGGCGCAGAAGCTGGCCGAGCAGGCGCGTGGGTGGTCACTCGACGAGCTCGAGGACGCGCTCGAGGGCGTACAGGATCTCGACGCGATGGTGAAGGGCGCCCCCGACGCCGGCTCCACCGATCGCCAGCGTCGGCTCGCATTCGCGCTGTGGGTCCAGGAGCGCGTCGCGACACGGCGTCGCTGATCCACCGAATCGAAACGGCGTCGCTCGCGGCGACGCCGTGACCTGCACCCGGGGGAGTCAGTCGGCCGAGGACCAGGCCTCCTCCTGGAGGACGACGTCGCTCTCGATCGCGAACACGCAGCGACCGTCGGAGAGGTCGAGGAGCTCGATCAGCTCCGGGTCGATGTACAGCTGGTGGCAGTCCTCGCACAGCCCGCCCGGTATCCCGAAGCACAGCCGCTCGGATCGGTCCGGCAGCCGGAACGTCGTGTCGAAACGGGTGATGATGAGGCGCCGGCTGCAGCTGGGGCAGCGATCTCGCAGGCCCGACATCGGGTCCATCTCCGGTGGCGCCGCCCACGATGGCCGACGACCTGACCGGATGCTAGGAAGGGTGGTGCGCGCAGGACATGACCCAGGGGTACCGAGAAGGGAGGTACCCGTCCGGCTTCTCGGGTCCCCTGCCCTACTGCACCCGGAGGATCGTCTTCGCGCCCGACCAGTGCTTCTCGAGCTCGTAGTAGTCCCGCTCGGGTGGCGTGAAGATGTGCACGATGACGCTGCCGAAGTCGACCAGCACCCAGTGACTCTCCGGCGTGCCCTCGCGGCCGAACGGCTTCACGCCCTCGTCGCGCAGCGCCTCGAGGATCCCGTCCGCGATCGCGGCGATCTGGCGCTCGGACCCGCCGGAGCAGATGACGAACGCGTCCGCGAGCGTGGTCAGCTCCCCCAGGTCGAGGAGGACGATGTCCGCAGCCTTCTTGTCCTCGGCGAGCTCGACGATCCGTCGCGCGAGGTCGAGCGGCGCGCGATCCGAGGCCGGCGCCGCCGTCTCGCGGGTCGGGAGGCCGTCACGGCGGGGGGCGGTGGACGAGGCGGGCTTGGTCACGTGGGGACGTTCCTCAGACGGAGATCGGGGTCGGGCTCGAGATAGAGCCCGTACATCTTGATGTACTGCGCAACCGCATCCGGGACGAGGTACCGGACCGAGCGACCCGCGGCGACGCGGCGTCGGACCACGCTACCCGAGATCGGCAGAAGCGGCCCGGGAAGGAACGAGAACCGTTCGGCGCGACCGGGAAACGTCTCCTCCACCCACCCCCGTCCAACCGTATGGTGGCCGGCCCGTGGCACGACGGCGATCCGTGCGAGGTCGAGGATCCGCCCCGGCTCCCGCCACTGAGGCAGGCCCGCGAGCGCCTCGGTCGACACGACGAGCCACAGGCGGTCGGGCGGCGTGCGCTCCGCGATCGTGGCGAGGGTGTCGACCGTGTACGACGGGGGCGGACGGTCGAGCTCGACGCGGCTCGCGCGGAACCCGTCATTCCCGGCGATGGCGGCCTCGACCATCGCGAGCCGGTGCTCGGCACGGGCCGCAGTCCGGTCCGTCTTGAATGGCGACGCGGCCGCAGGCACGAACATGACCGCCTCCAGCCCCAGCGCCTCGCGTGCCTCCTCGGCGATCGCCAGGTGCCCGTGATGCACCGGGTCGAACGTCCCGCCGAACACGCCGACCGAGCCCTCGACGATCGGGACGGCCGGCGCGACGCCGGCGCCCGTCGTGGCCTCCGTCACTCGTCGTCCCCGGGCGGCTCCCACTCCAGCTCGTACGCGGCGATCCGGACCTGGTCGCCGCGGCGAACTCCCGCGGCCCGCAGCGCACCGTCGATGCCGGTCCGCACGAGCTCGCGCTGGAAGCGCTCGGCTGACTCCTCGTTGTCGAAGTTCGTCTGGTTCGTCAGCCGCTCGATCCGCTTCCCGCGGACGCGGAAGGCGCCATCCTCGCGCTCGATCGTGTATCCGTCACCCGCGGCCTCCAGCCGGTGGACGACGACACCTGCCGGGTCCGGCGGCGCCTCGAGCGCCTCGAGGTCAGGGAGCAGCTCCCCGATCGCCGCCCGCAGGCCGTCGAGCCCCTCGCCAGTCTCGGCGCTGATTGCGAGGACGGGGATCCTCGTCCGCGCCAGTGCCTCGCGGAACGCGGGCCACGCGTCGCGCGCCGCGGGCAGGTCGAGCTTGTTGAACACGGTCAGCAGCGGCTTCGCGAGCAGCGCCGGGTCGTGTGCCTCGAGCTCCTCGCGGATCACCCCGTGGTCCCATGCGGGGTCCTTCGCAGCACCATCGACGACGTGCAGCAGGACCCGGGTCCGCTCGACGTGGCGCAGGAAGGCGTGCCCCAGGCCCGCTCCGGACGACGCGCCCTCGATCAGCCCGGGGACGTCGGCGATCGTCGGGCGGCGCCCGTCATCGAGCCCGAGGTCCATTACGCCGAGGTTCGGCTCGAGCGTGGTGAACGGGTACGGCGCGATCTTGGGCCGCGCCGCCGTCAGCGCCGCGAGCAGCGTCGACTTGCCGGCGTTGGGCAGCCCGACGAGGCCAACGTCCGCGATGAGCCGCAGCTCGAGGCGCAGCCAGCGCTCCTCGCCGGGCTCGCCGCGCTGGGCGTGCTTCGGCGCCTGGTGGGTCGCCGTGGCGAAGTGGGTGTTGCCGAGTCCGCCCCGTCCACCCTTCGCGACCATGACCTCCTGCCCGACGGCGACGAGGTCCGCGAGCAGCGCCGCGGTATCCCCGTCGAGCACGGCCGTGCCAGGCGGGACGGCGAGATGGAGGTCCTCGCCCGACTTGCCATGCCGCTTCTGGCGCTCGCCGCGTCCGCCGGGCGTCGCGTGGAAGTGGTGCTTGTAGCGGAAGTCGTGGAGGGCGGTCTGCCCGGCGTCGACACGGAGATACACCGACCCGCCGCGCCCCCCGTCGCCGCCGTCCGGACCGCCGCGGGGAACGTGCGCTTCGCGGCGCATCGTCGAGGCCCCGTCGCCACCCGCACCGGCGCGGACGAAGATCCGCACGTCGTCGAGGAACATCAGGCGGATTGTCGCACGGGCCGCAGGCCGGGCCGGCCGACGGGCGCCGGCGACCGGGCCCGAGGGCCTAGAAGTACTTCAGCGGGTTGACGCGCGTGCCGCCGTCCCACACGCGTCCGTTCCAGACCTCGAAGTGGAGATGCGGGCCGGTGGCCATGCCGCTGGCGCCGATGCGCCCGACCTGCTCGCCGCGCGAGACGTTCTCGCCACGGCCGACGGTGATCGCGGACATGTGGTTGTACGTCGTGTAGATGCCGGACCCGTGCGAGATCCAGACCTGGTAGCCGCCCCCGTTCGACTTCCAGCCGGCGAAGATCACCTTGCCGCGCGCCGCCGAGACGACCTTCGAGCCGTAGTCCGCGGCGATGTCGACGGCGTAGTGGCCGTAGTGGAAGTACTGGCTGATGTAGTTGTCGCCGCCGATGACAGGCCAGCGCATCGCGCCGCCGCCATAGCTCGACGGCCCGCCCGAGGCCACGCTGCCGCCGCCCGATGCGACCTTGACCTTCGGGGCCGCCGGCTTGGGGGTGGGCTTGGGGGTGGGCATCGGCGGCCCCTTGGCGCCGGGGAGCACGAGCACCTGGCCCACGACGAGGGTCGGGTCGGCGAGTCCGTTGAGCTCGACGATCTTCGCCCCGTCCACCTTGAAGTGCTTCGCGACGACGTCGAGCGTGTCTGTGTTCTTGACCTTGTACACCAGGCCGGAGACGGGCGGGATCCGCAGGAGCTGACCTGCCTTGAGGTCCTTCTTCTTGAGCTTGTTCGCCCACCACAGCGTCATCGAGGACACGCCGAACTTCTTCGCGACGCTGCGCAGGGTGTCGCTCTTCTGGACCGTGTACGTCC
>DATFQL010000098.1:0-13274 GCA_035264305.1 Candidatus Limnocylindrales bacterium
CGTGGCTTCTGCTCGTCCATCCACCGCCCGATGACACGCAGCGCGCGCTCGTGGACGCCCGTCGCGGCTCCGGCGGCGCCCCGTCCCCGCCGGGCCACCGCCTCCTCCATGAACTTCGCGATGTCGTCGTCGACGAAGCTCAGCGTCTCCTTCGAGACCGTGCCGACGGTGTCCGACCATGCCCCCGCGGACGACCCGGCGGACACGAGTCCCTGGACGACGAACCCGTCCGAAACCTCGAGCATCAGGATGTCCCGCATGCCGCGCGAGTCGAGGAAGGCACCGATGGAGCGGAGGACCTCCTCGAAGTCCTGTCGCGGGCTCCCGTCGTAGATCCGCATCGTGCTCCCTCTGCGACGCCATCGCCCCCGGACGGCGCCGGGCCGCTATGAGCCCGTCGTCCGGTCGAGCAGGCCCAGGTCTCGTGCCCGGTGCTCGCTGCGCCGGAAGATGACGGTCGCGGCGAGTGTAGCCAGCGCCCCGGTCACGAACAAGGCGAGGACGATCGTGGCGCCGTCGGGCGCGGGGGTTCCCGTGACTGCCGTCCACACCGACGCGGCCCCGCCGATCCCGCTGGGGCTGCCCGGGAGGACGGCCTGTCGCACGCCTTCGATCCACCAGGTCACGGGATTGACCAGCCCCAGCCACTGGAGCGGCGCGGGCAGCACGCCGAGGGGGAACACCACGCCCGTGACGAGGAACATCGCCCCCGCGAACGCTTCCGGGTACGACCAGCTCTCCTGGCGGGTCTGCAGGCAGACGGCGGCGAGGAGGACGCCGATCGCGAGGATCGGGACGAGGCCCAGCACGAGCGACACGACGAGCAGCGGCCATTCGATCGCGGTCACGTCGACCCGCAGGCCGAGCACGATGACCGAGAACACGAGGGCGACGACGGTGCCGATCGCGCCGGCGCCCAGCCGCGCGGCGCCGCGGCCGACGAGCAGCACCAGGAACGTCGCCGGGCTGACGTACAGGTACTTGAGCATCCGGTACCGCTCGCGATCCTCGAGCACCGTCCACGCGGGTCCCGAGATCCCCGCGACGAGCGTCGCCCACAGCGCGGATCCGAGCACGACGTAGGTCCGGACGGTCTCATCGCTCTGGCCCGTCCCGCCCGCGCCGATGATCTCGATCATCATCACCAGGAGGAGCAGCGACGCGATCGGCTTGGCGACGACGTAGATCAGGAACAGGAGCGGGTCCGTCCAGTTGGACTCGACGCGCCAGCCGAGAAGCAGCGCCGTGCGCAGGCTCCGACCCGTGTCGGCAACGCCGTCGCCCTCGGCGCGCCCGGGATCGAACGGGGCGGGGTCGAACACGAGGCCGGCGCCAGGGATCGCGCCGCCGGTCACTGCCATCGGATCGACAGGCTGCCGCGGCTGCGGGCCATCCGCTCGATGCGGCGGATCATCCATCGTGCGAGCAGCCCGAACACGACGGTCATCGCCGCCAGGATCAGCGCCTCCACCTCCGGCGAGGGCGTGCCCGTGATGTAGGGCTGGCCGGCGAAGACGAGCTGGCGCATCGCGTCGAGCCCCACGGCGAACGGGATCGTGGCGATGGCGATCGCGCCGAGCGCGCCGAGCCGCCCGACGGGGAAGTTGAGCCCGGACACGAAGTAGACGGGCTCGATCACGAGCTGCGTCATGTGGAACGCCTCGCGCCCCCACAGCAGGAACACGCTCGCGAGAATCATTCCCAGGCCGTACAGCGCCGTGAGCGTGAGGGCGAACACGACGACGACGAGTCCCCACTGCTCGACGTTGAACGTGACGTTGTAGACCAACGTCGACACGACGAGGATCGCCGCGGCGCGGGTCGAGCTCATGACGAGCCCGCCGAGGGCCATGCCGAGCAGGATCGACATGAGGTTCATCGGGGCGGCGAAGTAGAGCTCGAGGTTCCCCTGGCTCTTCTCCCAGTAGAGCTGGCTGGCCATCATCCAGACGACGTTGAGCCAGAACGCGGCCATCGCGCCGCCGAGCACGACGAAGCCGACGTATGCCTCGGGCGCCTGGAGCGCCCGGTAGACGAGCACGAACGCGGACGTCGTGAGGAATGGCAGCAGGATCTCGAAGAACACCCAGCTCGGCTCGCGCGCCATCCCGCGGATGCGGGGGTACGCGCGTCCGATCAGGGCTCGGCCATTGCTCGCGAGCACCTCGCGCTGCGACCAGTCGGAGGCGGTCCGCGGGTCGGATCCGCCACGCGTGGTGGCGAAAACGGGGTTCGCGGGCCGGGCGGCGGCCATCAGCGGACCTCCAGCGGCTCGCGCGACTCGTCTTCCTGGTCCGGCACGCCGGCGTCGTCGTCCCCGTCGCGTTCGTCGCCGACGCGGCCGTCACGGTCGTCGCCGGGAGCCTCTCGCTGCTCGTCGTCGCCGAAGCCACGACCCACCAGCTCGACGAACACGTCCTCGAGCGTCGGCTCGGACTTGCGCAGGGCGAGGATCTGCGCGCCCGTGCCGCCGAGCGCGGTGACGACGCCACCGAGGGCCGCATCGTCGGTGAGGACCAGGTTGACCGTGACGCGCTGCGACTCGGCGTCGGTATCGGCCGCGAGGGCCGCCGACTCGACGCCCGGCAGCCTCGCGAGCTGCGCGACGCCTCCGTCGAGGTGATCGAGCTCGAGCCGGAAGATGGACTCCCGCTGGACGCTGCGCTTCAGCTCGTCGGGTGTGCCGATCGCGAGGATCCGGCCGTGGTCCACGATCGCGATCCGCTCGCACAGCTCGTCGGCCTCGGCCATGTAGTGGGTGGTCAGCAGAACCGTCCGGCCCGGCACCGCCGCCTTCCAGTCGAGGACGAGCTCCCGGATCGACCGCGCCGCCGCCACGTCGAGACCGAGCGTCGGCTCGTCGAGGAACAGGATCCACGGGTCGTTGAGCAGCCCACGGGCCATGTTCATCTTCTGTCGCTGGCCGGTCGACAGCGTGCTCACCCGCTGGAGCCGCTGCTCGGCGAGGCCGACCGCGTCGATCAGCTGGTCGACCCGTGTCCAGCCCTCACGCGATCGCAACCCGTAGAACTGGCTGAACATCCAGAGCTGCTCGCGGACGGTCAGGATCCCGTAGCCGGACTGCTCCCCGCCCGCGACCATGTTCATGATCCGGCGGATCCGGCGGGTGTCGGTGGCGACGTCGAACCCGAAGATCCGTGCCTCGCCGCTCGTCGGCAGGAGCAGCGTCGTGAGGATCTTGATGAGCGTCGTCTTGCCGGCGCCGTTCGGGCCGAGAAGGCCGAAGAACTCGCCGGGCGCAACCTCGAGGTCCACGCCCGCGAGCGCGGTGATGGGTTCCGGCTTCGCGTCATAGACGCGCCGGACACCTCGGGCGCTGATCGCGGGCGGCAGGGACGACGCGGCCGGATCCATGGACATGGGTCTCCCTCGAGGAGGGGTACGGGGTCGCCGAGCGTAGCACGCAGACGACCGGTGGTGGAAGATCGCCATCTTACACACGCGATAAAACCGTCGAACACGCGCCGCCCATACGTTCGTGCAGGATGTCCCGGCGGTTCCGTTCCCCGGTCGCTGCGCGTTGCCCTCAGAGCGCTGCGCGCGGCATACGTCGTTTGTCGCCACCGACTCCCGCTCGCCGTCCATCGGGAACGGGGCACGACCCTTCCTACAGTGAGGCCAGTCACTCGGCACGACCGGTCGTACCAGATCCGCACCGGTCGTGCGGTCAACGCAGGAGATCCAGGCATGCTCGCCACGAATCCGGTCGACCCCGCTACGACCTTCCGCTCTCCGTCGCTCACGTCGATCGGCGCCCACAGCCACGTCGAGCGCAACGATGGACGACGGCTCGGCGCTGCCGTCACGCTGCTCGGCGCGGCGGTGCTGCTCGTGATCGGCTACATCCTCGGCGGCGCCGCCGCGGTGGCCGGATAACGGCACCGCCTCCACGCCGATCGAGATCCGACCACGCGACGGAGCGACGCTTCGCGCCTTGCGCCGGTACGGCACCCGCCGGGCCGGCGCATCCGCATGTGCCGGACGAGTTGTGACGCCTATCCGGCGAGCGCCGCGGCGAGGAGCCCCGCCACTCGCGCGTTGTCCACGATGAGTGACACGTTCGCGGTCACGGACGCCCCGTTGGTGATCGCCGCGACGCGAGCCAGCAGCCACGGCGTGACGGCAGCGCCCGTGATGCCCGCCTCGTCCGCGTCGCGCAGCGCGCGTTCGATCGCGTCGCGCGCGACCGTCTCGTCCAGCGCGTCCGCCTCGGGGACGGGGTTGCAGACGACGATCCCGGAGCCGAGGCCGAGCGCGTCGTGGGCGCGGATCACGGCGGCAGCGGCGTTCACGTCCGGCACGGTCACCGGCGCCGGGATCCCCGAGCGCCGGCTGTAGAACCCCGGCAGCTCATCGATCCCGACGGCGACCACCGGCACGCCGCGCGTCTCGAGGTATTCGAGCGTCAGCGGCACGTCGAGGATCGCCTTGGGCCCGGCGCAAACCACGTTGACCGGCGTCCGCGCGAGCTCGTCGAGGTCGGCCGAGATGTCGAACGTGGCCGCGCCGGCGCTCGACCCTTGGGCGCTGCCGAGCGCGCCGCGATGGACTCCGCCGATCCCGCCGGTCGCGAACACGCGAATGCCCGAGGCGTGGGCCGCGATCATCGTCGCGGCCACGGTGGTCGCGCCGTGGCCGCCGGAGGCGATCGCCGCGCCGAGGTTCGGTCGCGAGACCTTGCGGACCGAACCGGCGGGCGCCGTGGCCAGGGTCTCGAGCTCGTCCCGCGACAGCCCCACGAGCAGCCGGCCCTCCCTCACGGCGACGGTCGCGGGTACGGCGCCGGTCGCCCGGATCGCCTCCTCCGACGCCGTGGCCACCTCGAGGTTGCGGGGGTAGGCGAGGCCGTGGCTGATGAGCGTCGACTCGAGGGCGACGACGGGTCGGCGCGACGCGAGCGCGTCCGCGACCTCGGCGGAGATGGCGAGCAGGTCGGGGGCGATCATCGCCACGAGGGTACGACGGGGCAGGCGGAATCCGCGACGCGGCAGGCGCGCCGCGCTGCACGGGCGGTGCCGGTTTCGATACGCTCGGCCGCGATGCCCCGCCGACGACGCCTCGCGACGCCGACGCCCGAGACGCTGCGCGACCAGGTCGTGCTGGAGGAGCTGGACCTCGGCCCGGATGGATCGTTCGCCGTCGTCACCCGGCGCGTCGTCGATCGCGACGAATACGTCTCGCACTGCTGGCTCGTCCCGATCGGCGGCGGCGAGCCGCGCCAGCTCACGCGGGGCATGGTCCGCGACAAGTCGCCGCGACTCTCGCCCGACGGGACGAGGCTCGCCTTCACGCGCGCGGACGCAGGCGATCCGGGCGCGCGGCGCCGGCTGCTCATCCTCGACCTCGCGGGCGGAGAGCCCGTGAGGCCTGCGCTCGGCGACCTCGAACCGGGCACCTTCGCGTGGGCGCCGGACGGCGTGACGATCGCGTTCACCGCCGCGGCCGATCCCGAGCGGTTCCTCGTCGGATCACGACCCGCGGACGGCAAGCCCCCGCTCGCGCGGCGAGTCACCCGCCTCGACTACCGGTGGGACGAGGAGGACTACCTCGACCGCCGGTCGCAGCTGTTCGTGGTCGACGCGGCAGAGGCGGCCGAGGCGCGTCGGGTGACGTCGATCGAGGGCGGCGTCGCGGACCTCGCCTGGCGCGCGGATGGCGCGGCCATCGCCTTCACCGCCGACCCTCGGGACGACTCGGATCGGCGGCCTCGAACGTCGATCTGGGAGACCCGGCTCGACGGTGAGGCGCGCCAGGTGCTGGCGCTTCGCGGCCCCGTCGGGCGGCCCGCGTATTCACCCGACGGCCGATGGCTCGCCGCGGTCGGGGTGGACGATCCGGACCATTTCGACGACCTTGCCCCGACGCTCCACGTCGGTCCCTCGGACGGTTCCGCTCCAGCCGTCGCGCTCGCGCCCGGCCTCGATCGGCCGATCGGCAACTGGGCGGACTCCGATCTCGCGGGCTGGCAGGTCGAGTCCGTGCCCGGACCGTGCTGGGATCGCGATGGGCGGGGCATCGTCGCGCTCGTCACCGACCGCGGCCGGACGCACCCCTGGAGGTTCCCGTTCGACCCGCGGACCGGTGTGCCGGACGGCGATCCCGTCCGCCTGGCGGGGGGCGACGCGATGGCCAACGTCCTCGCGGTGCGCGGGGACACGGTCGCGACGATCGCGACGCTCGACGCCCGGCCGCCGGAGCTCGCCGTTGTCGCCGGTGAGCTCCTGCGGCCCGCGACGACGATGGGATCGGCATGGATCGAGGGGCTCGCCTGGCCGTCGATGCGCGTCCTCGAGGCGCCGGGGCCCGGTCGCGCGATCGAGACGTGGATCGCCTCCCCTGCCGATGCCGGCGACGAGGCGCTGCCGACGATCGTGGACGTCCACGGGGGACCGCTCGGGGCGTGGACGTCGGCACCGTCGATGGAGGTCGTGCTCCTGTGCGCCCGAGGGTTCCGCGTCGTCCTGCCGAACATCCGCGGATCGGCGTCGTACGGGGCGTCGTGGATCGCGCCCCAGCTCGGCGACTGGGGCGGCCCGGACGCCGACGACGTCCTCGCCGCGCTCGATCACGTCATCGCGCTGGGGCTGGCGGACCGGTCGCGGGTCGGCATCCTCGGCCTGTCGTACGGCGGGTTCATGGTCAACTGGCTCGTCGGCACGACCCACCGGTTCCTGGCGGCCGTCTCGGAGAACGGGGTCACGAACCAGGTCGCGGCGTGGGCGAACAGCGACTCCGGCCCGGAGTACTGCCGAAGCGCCCGGATGGGCGACCCGACCACGCCCGAGGGCGTCGCCCAGCTGTGGCGCCAGTCGCCGCTGAGGAACGTGGCCGCGGTCCGGACCCCGCTCCTGATGCTGCAGTCGGAGGCGGACAAGCGCTGCCCGCCGGGCGACAACGAGCAGTTCTTCGTCGCGCTCCGCTGGCTCGGGCGGCCGGTGGAGTACGTGCTCTACCCCGAGGAGTATCACGTCGCCCAGGCGTCGGCGCGGATCGACCGTCGGATCGATCGGATGACCCGCGTCCTCGACTGGTTCGAACGACACCTCGCCGCCGAGTGAGCGCTCCCGATCAGCCCAGCGGGAGCTCGGCCGGTGCCGTCGACAGGTGCCGGAGTGCGGCGCGGTTGCCGGCCACCGCGCCTCGCTGGAGGGCCGCAGAGGGCGCCAGCCCGCGGCGGCGCGCATCGAGCCAGCCGTAGAGGAAGCCGGCGCTGAACGCGTCGCCGGCGCCCGTCGTATCGGTGGCCCGGATGGGGTTCGTCGCCACCTCGAACCGCAGGACGCGCCGCCCGTCACGCACGAGGATCGTCGCCCCCTTGCGGCCTCGCTTGATCACGGCAATCGGCGCAACGTCGATGAGCCCCTCGTCGTCGTGCTTCGCGCCCACGAGCGCGCGGCTCTCGTCCTTCGTCGCGAACACGAGGTCCGGGCGGGCCTCCTCGAGCAGCGCGAGTGCGGCCCGTCGCCCGTTGGCGAGCAGGGGAGCAGTCGAGCTGAGGTCGACGGTCACGAGGGCCGAGGCGTCCCGCGCGAGGCGCGCGGCGGCCATGCCGGCGAGACCGAGGGGCTGATCCAGCAGGGAGTACGCCGGAAGGTGGACGGCATCTGCGCCGGCGAACCACTCGGCCTTCAGGTCCTCGGGCCGGAGCTTGAGGGCGGCGCCGCGATCCTGGACGAAGCTGCGCTCGCCGCCGGGCTCGACGAGCACCCCGATGCGGCCGGTTGGTGCCCCGGCCACGCGCACGGCCCGGACTTCCACCCGGTCGCCGGCGACGACCGCGACCAGCGAGCGACCGATCGCGTCACGGCCCACCGCGCACACGAGGCTGCTCCGCGCGCCGAGGCGGCCGAGCCACCGCGCGGTCGTCGTCGCACTCCCGCCCTGACGGAGGCGCACGCGGCCCGGGACGTCCGTGCCGCGCTCGAGGTCACGCTCCGGGAGGAGCATGACGTCGACGACGAGATCGCCGACGACGACGACCGCGGGTCCGCGCTGCGACGCCCTGCGGGGTCGTCGGCTGGCAAGACGCCGCGGTGCGGGCAGGCTTGGCATGAGCGGGAGTCTAGCGAGCGACGCTCGCCGCGCGGCGCGCCGCCGCGCTCGACCGGTTCCCGCAACGCCCGGACCCGATCGGCGAACGCGGCCCGAGACCCGGCGCGCGCTACGATGACGGCTCGGCCGAACGCGCCGCGCCGCGCGCTGCCCCCACGTCGCGCCGGTCCCGCTCATCGTCCCGCGCCACCCGGAGACAGCGATGACCATCGCCACGGACCAGCTCGACGAGCTGGCGATCGACACGATCCGAACCCTCGCGATCGACGGCGTGCAGCAGGCGAACTCCGGGCACCCTGGCGCGCCGATGGGCATGGCACCGATGACCTACGCGCTCTGGACGCGTCACCTCCGGCATGCACCGAGGAACCCCGCCTGGCCCAACCGGGATCGCTTCGTCCTCAGCGCCGGCCATGCGTCGATGCTCCTGTACTCGATGCTCCACCTGACCGGATACGGCGTGAGCCTCGAGGACCTGGAGGCGTTCCGCCAGTGGGGCTCGATCACCCCGGGCCACCCCGAGTACGGCCTGACCCCCGGCGTCGAGGCGACGACGGGCCCGCTCGGCCAGGGCCTCGCGAACGCCGTCGGCATGGCGATCGCCGAGCGGCGGCTGGCCGCCGAGTTCAACCGGGACGGCCACGAGCTGATCGACCACCGTACGTATGTCATCTGCTCCGACGGGGACCTCCAGGAGGGCATCTCCGCCGAGGCGTGCTCGCTCGCCGGGCATCTCAAGCTCGGCAAGCTGATCGCCCTGTACGACGACAACCGGATCCAGCTCGACGGTCCGACGGCCTGGGCGTTCACGGAGGACGTCCTGGCCCGGTTCGCGGCGTACGGGTGGCACGTGCAGCGCGTCGACGACGGCAACGACATCGAGGCCATCGACAGCGCGATCGGCGCGGCCGAGGCGGACGAGCGTCCGTCGATCATCGCGGTGCGCACCGTCATCGGCTACGGGTCCCCCAACAAGGCCGGGACGCAGAAGGCCCACGGCGCGCCGCTTGGTCCGGACGAGGTGCGCCTGACGAAGGAGGCGTACGGCTGGGACCCGGACAAGACGTTCTTCGTCCCCGATGACGCACGCGACCTCTTCGGGCGTGCGGTCGACGACGGCCGACGCCTGGTGCGCGACTGGGAGGGGAGGCTCGCCGCGTACGCGGACGAGTTCCCGGCCGAGGCGGCCGAGCTCAGGCGGCGCGTCGCCGGCCGCCTCCCCGACGGCTGGGACGATGCCCTGCCGGCGTGGGACGAGGGGACCGAGGTCGCGACGCGGAACGCGAGCCAGGACGCCATCCAGATCCTCGCGGCGGCGCTCCCGGAGCTGTTCGGCGGGTCCGCGGACCTGTCGGAGTCGAACCTGACCGACGTCAAGGCGAACGGACACGACCATTTCGAGGCCGGGCACCCGGGACGGAACCTCCGCTTCGGCGTCCGCGAGCACGGGATGGGCGGCATCGTCAACGGCATCGCGTACCACGGCGGGTTCCTTCCCTACGCGTCGACCTTCCTGACCTTCAGCGACTACATGCGTGGCGCCGTCCGGCTCGCGGCCGTCAGCGGGCTCCACGTGGCGTACGTCTGGACGCACGACTCGGTCGGCCTCGGCGAGGACGGCCCCACCCACCAGCCCATCGAGCACTACGCCGCGCTGCGTGCGATCCCCAACCTGTGGTTCGTCCGGCCGGGGGACGGGAACGAGGCGGCGGCCGCGTGGGCGCTCGCCGTGGAGCGATCGGCGATCGCGGGGGCCGCGTCCGGTCCGGTCGCGCTCGCGTTCACGCGCCAGAAGCTGCCGACGCTGCCCGGCACGAAGGAACGCGCGCGCGAGGGCGTCAGGCGGGGCGGGTACATCCTGCGGGAGGCGAGCGGCGACATACCGCAGCTGATCCTCATCGGCACCGGGTCGGAGCTCCAGCTGTGCGCGACGGCGGCCGAGACGCTCGAGGCGGACGGCATCCCGACGCGCGTCGTGAGCCTGCCGTGCTGGGAGCGCTTCGATGCCCAGGACCAGGCGTACCGCGACCGGGTCCTGCCGCCCGCGGTCCGCAAGCGGGTGTCGGTCGAGGCCGGCGTGTCCCTGGGCTGGGAGCGCTGGGTCGGCGACGAGGGCGCCATCATCGGCATCGATCATTTCGGGGCGAGCGCGCCGGCGGGAACGATCTTCAAGGAGTTCGGCTTCACGACGGACCGAGTCGCGGACGTGGGGCGGCGGGTCGTCCGCGAGGGGCTCCACGGCCGGCTCAAGACCCTGTCGATGCCGCACGGCGATCACCCGACGCTCGAGCAGGGCGACCCCGGCGTCGAGCGCACCCCGGGCTCGGACCCGGGGCACGACTGAGGGATCGGCCAGATGCGGATCGCGTTCGCCGCCGACCACGCCGGAGCCGCGTTCAAGCAGGAGCTCCTGCAGAAGCTCGCGGCGCAGACCGCCGGCGACCACGAGCTGATCGACCTCGGCGGGGACGGGTCGGACCCACAGGACGACTATCCCGATTTCGCACATCGCCTCGGCCTCGCCATCCAGGAGGGTCGGGCGGACAGGGGAATCCTCGTCTGCGGGTCGGGGGTGGGCGCATCCATCGCGGCCAACAAGATGCGCGGCGTCCGCGCCGCGATCTGCCATGACACGTACAGCGCGCACCAGGGCGTCGAGCACGACGACATGAACGTCCTGACGCTCGGGGCCCGGGTCATCGGCGTCGAGCCCGGGCTCGAGTGCTCGCTCGCGTTCCTCGGCGCCCGGTTCAGCAGCGAGCCGCGACACGAGCGGCGCCTCAACAAGGTGCTGGCGATCGAGGCGGACTCCATGGGTGAGGAACCGGGCTCCCGCGCCTGACCCAGGGTCGACGGGGAGTCGGCGCGATCACGACCGGGGATGGAACCGCTACGTGCATGCACGGTCCGGAGACCGCGCCGACGATGCGCGACGCCTATGCTGGGGCGGGAGACTGACACTCCCCGCCCTGCCCAACGGAGACCCCAGATGCGCATCGGCTTCATCGGCCTCGGCCGGATGGGCGCGAACATGGTTCGCCGCTCCTTGCGCGACGGCCACGAGATCGTCGCCTACAACCGGACCCCCGAGAAGACGAAGGAGATCGCAGGCGAGGGCGCCGATGCGGCGTTCAGCATCGAGGAGCTCGTGGGCAAGCTCGAGAAGCCGCGCGCGGTATGGATCATGGTGCCCGCCGGCGACGCCACCGAGGCGCAGATCGAGGAGCTGCTCGAGCACCTCGAGCCGGGCGACACGATCATCGATGGCGGCAACACGAACTTCCACGACGACGTCCGCCGCCACAAGGCGCTTGCCGAGAAGGGCATCGGGTACGTCGACGCGGGCACGTCCGGCGGGATCTGGGGGCTCGAGGTGGGCTACGCGCTGATGGTCGGCGGCGAGGAGCAGCACGTGAAGCCACTCGAGCCGATCTTCACGTCGCTCGCGCCGGAGGGCGGCTATCTGCACGTGGGCGGCCCCGGGGCCGGGCACTACGTGAAGATGGTCCACAACGGCATCGAGTACGGCCTGATGCAGGCGTACGCCGAGGGCTTCGAGATCATGCACGCGAGCGACTACGAGCTCGACCTCGGCGCGATCTCCGAGATGTGGATGCACGGTTCGGTCGTCCGCTCGTGGCTGCTCGAGCTCGCGGTGCGGGCGTTCAAGAGCCAGGGCCAGGACCTGCAGCATCTGAAAGGCTGGGTCGCCGACTCGGGCGAGGGCCGGTGGACCGTCCAGGAGGCGATCGATCACGACGTCCCGGCCCCGGTCATCACCCTCAGCCTGCTCACCCGCTTCCGGTCCCGGCAGGACGACTCGTACGGCGCCAGGGTGCTTGCCGCGTTGCGCAACGAGTTCGGCGGCCACGCCGTGAAGACGGACTAGGCGCCGGGCGCCCCACGACGAGAGCGATGACCCCGAAGGCGAAGACGACCACCCGGCCGCCCGACGAGACCTCGCCGAGCGTCTCGCCCGAGGCGCCGACCACGCCCAGTCCCGAAGGCCCGCGTCGCGACGGTCCGTCGCGCAAGGATGCCCCCCGGACGATGCGCGAGCTCCGGCTCGCCACCGAGACCAAGCGTCGCGCGGCCGCGACCCGACCGCTCGACAACCCGCTGCGGGAAGGGCTCCGCCTCGAGCGCATCCCGGACCCCGCGATCTTCGTCCTGTTCGGCGCCACCGGCGACCTCGCGCATCGCAAGGTCGTGCCCGCGCTGTTCCAGCTGTGGCGGACACACCTGCTGCCGCACGAGTTCACGATCGTCGCAGTGGGGCGCCGGGCGTACAGCGACGCGGCGTTCCGGCAGGAGCTCAAGAACGCCGTCGACAAGTACAGTCGCGTCCAACCCGTGGACCGCGAGACGTGGGACGACCTCGCGGAGCGGATCGTCTACCAGCGCGGCGACTTCAGCGACCCGGGCATGTACAGCTCGCTGGCCGACCGGCTGGACGACCTCGACGAGGAACGGGGCACGCGGGGCAACCGCCTGTTCTACCTCGCGACCCAGCCGTCTGCGTTCCCGGAGATCGTCCAGCAGCTGGGCAAGGTGGGGCTGGACCACGAACGCCACGACGGCGGCTGGCGGCGGGTCGTGATCGAGAAGCCGTTCGGCCACGACCTCGAGTCGGCGGTCCGCCTCAACCGCGAGGTGGGCAAGGTCTTCCGGGAGCGGCAGGTCTACCGCATCGACCACTACCTGGGCAAGGAGACCGTCCGCAACCTGCTCGTGTTCCGGTTCGCGAACGGCATCTTCGAGCCGATCTGGAACCGGCGCTACGTCGATCACGTGCAGATCACGGTCGCGGAGACCGTGGGAGTCGAAGCGCGCGGCGGCTATTACGAGGAGGCCGGAGCGTTGCGCGACATGGTGCAGAACCACATGTTCCAGCTCCTCGCGCTCACCGCCATGGAGCCGCCGACCTCGTTCGCTCCCGACGCGGTGCGCGACGAGCGGGTCAAGGTGCTCTGCGGAATCAAGCCGCTGGACCATGAGGACGTGTTGCGCTCCGCGGTGCGCGGCCAATACGGCGAGGGTAATATCGGCGATACGGAAGGCAAGCACGTGCCCGGCTACCGGCAGGAGCCTGACGTGAAGCCGGACTCGCACGTCGAAACCTTCGTGGCGCTCGAGCTGTTCGTCGAGAACTGGCGCTGGGCCGGCGTTCCGTTCTATCTGCGCACGGGCAAGCGGCTGCC
>DATFQL010000099.1:0-3971 GCA_035264305.1 Candidatus Limnocylindrales bacterium
GCGCGAGCGCCTGCCGGTAGAGCGGCGTTCCGGGCGACAGCGCCACCGCGAGCCGGAGGTGGACCCACGCCTCCCGCGCTCGCCCGAGCTTCTTGAGGCTCTGGCCGAGCGCGAACTGCGCGTAGTGCGACGACGGGTCGAGCTCGAGGAGCGACTCGAACGTCTCGCGCGACCGGTCGTGCTGCCCCGAGTTGAAGTACGCCCGACCGAGCGCCTCGAGGATCGAAGCCTTGCCGGGCTCCATCCGCGCCGCGCGCTCGAGCACGACCGCGGCCTGCGCGTGGTGGTGGCCACGGAGGAGCGCCTGCCCCCGCTGGAGCAGCTCGTACGCCGATTCGTGGCCCTCGGCGCCGTCGTCCGGGGCTCCGTCGGGTTCGTCGTGGCTGCGCGGCAGGCGATCCTCGGTCACCTCCCGATGCTTGCACGGATCGCCCGGAGGCGCCGGTACGATGGCTGCCTGCCCAGCGCGACCGGTCGAGCCGCGCGTCGTGCGCCGCTCCCGGAGTCCAGAGCCACGTGACCCTGCCGGTCGTCCGCCTCGCCGTCGCGCTGTTCCTCGTCCAGGCGGGGTTCCATGGCTACACCGCGGCCCTCCCGCTCGCGCTCGCCCGCGCCGACGTTCCGGATGCGGCGATCGGCTTGATCGTCGGCACGGCTGCCCTCGTCCAGATCCCGGCCGCGATCGTCGGCGGCCGCCTCGTGGACGCATTCGGGGGGCTGCGGCTGTTCGCGATGGGCGGGGTCGCCTACCTCCTTGCGAGCGGGCTGCTGCTCCTGCCGGGGGTCGAGCCGGGTGGCTCGGCACTGCCGCTCGTCACCGCGCGGGCGCTGCAGGGCGTGGGCATCGCGTGCGCCCTGCCCGCGGCGCTCTCGCTCGTGCCACGGATGCTGCCCCGGCAGCGGACGAGCAGCGGGCTCGCCTTCGTCGGTGCGTCGCACAACCTGACGCTCGTCCTCCTGCCGCCGCTGTCCATCGCCGTCCTCGACGCGACCTCGTTCGACGGCGTCGCGCTCATGGTCATCGGGTTCGTCGTCGTGGGGCTCGCGCTGTCATACCGGCTGCCGGTCCGGGCCGCGACGCGAGAAGCGCCGAGCGCCGCCGGGGCGGCGAGGCGTCGGTTCGGGATCACGTTCCGCCGGGAGTGGACGGTGCCGCTGTTGATCGTCGTGACGTACGTCGCACACTGGGGGGCGATCACGGCCTACCTGCCAGTTCGCGCGTCGGACGCAGGAGCGGACATCGGGCTGTATTTCGCGGCCGACGGGATCGCGATCTTCGCGATGCGGATCCCGACCGGGTGGCTGACCGACCGGATCTCGACGCGCAACCTCGTCGTGACGGGCGCCGTGGTGACCTGCGTCGCGGTCGGGATGCTGCTGCTGCCGCTGACGACGCCGCTGCTCATCGTCTCGGGGCTGCTCGGCGGCGCCGCGGGCGCGCTCGTCATGACGCCGATCCTCGTCGAGCTCTCGCACCGCTCCTCGGACGCCGATCGCGGCTCGGCCTTCGCGCTGTTCTCGGGCGGCCTGGCGGCGGCGATGACGCTGGGTTCGATCGGGGGCGCCCCGCTCGTCGCGCTGTTCGGGCTGTCCGCCGCGCTCGCGGTCGGGATCCTGCTCATCTTCGTCTCGATCGGGCTCACGCTCGCCGACCCGACCCTTCGCGGCCGCCACGGGGGACCCGCCGACCCGGCCCCGCCCGGCCATACCCACCGGGACACCGAGGCCGCGGCACCGGCGCTGTGAGTGGCGGTCAGCCGCCCAGCTGCTCCGGCGGCGCCTCATCGGCCGTCCCCGGGACGCCGTGCACACGTCCCGCGGGCTGGACGTGGGGACGACTCCGCCGCCACGCCATGGCCGCGGCGCCGAGCACCGTGAGGGCAAGCCCGATGATCCCGCCGACCACGAGGGCGCGGCCGCGACCGGCGTCGGGCGCGACGGCGATCGTCGCAGCGGCGAACGAGGCGAGGCTCGCGGCCTCGTCGTACTCGCCGGATTCCCAGGCCGTCCGCGCCTGCCCGAGGTCCGCGTCCGGCGTCTTGCCCGACAGTCCCAGCTCGGTGAGCCAGTCGCGGGGCGCGGCGACGGTCGTCGTCGCGCCCGCGATGGTCTGGAGCGCGGCCTCGGCCGATGCGGCCTCGGCCGCGACGTCCCGGATCGACTCGACGTCGGTGGCCGACTCGTAGTCCGTCTCGAGGTCTCCGGGCGTGTCGAGGCCCTCGGTCATTGCCAGCGCCTCGATCGCCTCGCGTCGCTCGATCACCGCCTCCGCCGCGGCGATCCCGGACTCGGCCGCGTCGAACCGCCAGCCGTCCATCGCCATCCGGACAGTTTTCGGCGCCGCCCACTCGTCGGCCGTCGCCGCGAGCTCGGCATACGCCGCGCGGGCCTCGGCACGCGCGGCCAACGTCGCGGCCTGCTCGTCGGTGAGCGCCCACGTCTCGAGGAGGTTGGCGACCCCCGTCGCGCCCCCTCGCTCCTCGACGAGGTCGAGGAAGCGCCGCCAGTCGTTCTCGTGGAGGGCCGCCTTCTCCGGTGCCGCCTCGCCGACGTACGCCGTGGTCCGGGCGCTCGCCGCCTCGAACACGCGTCGCATCCCGTCTTCGCCCGCGCTCTCGACGATCTCGGTCATGACCGCGTGTGCCGCGTCGTAGCCGAACTGCTCGCGGGCGTTCGCCTCGTCGTCCTTGATGGGGGACGGCCCCGGCCAATCGTTCAGCGGGAATGCGACCGCCGCGTCGGGGTCCACGTGCGCGGGCGTCCGCCCAGCGCCGCCGATCGAGTCCACCACGTGGGTCGCGTAGGTCTCCGCCAGGCCCTCGGTGATCCAGCGATCGGTGAACAGCCGCTGGTTGAACCATGCGTGTGAAGCCTCGTGCACGATCGTCCCGTCGTCGAGGTCCTCGCTGATCGTGATCTTGTCGGTGTCCGGGTCGTAGAAGCCCGCGTACCCCTCGAGGAGCGGGGTGTGGATCTCGAGCACGCTCAGGGACCCGTCCACCGGCCACGGCAGCCCGATCCGACGACTCAGCTCCGGGATGCCGTCCGCGAGGATCGAGCGCACACGCCGCCGCCACCGTCCGTCCTCCGGCCAGCCGCGGACGAGGACCACCTCCCCGTTGCCGAGCTCGAGCCGCTCGCGCGTGAGCCCGTCGTCGTTCCGCGCGTTGACCCATGCGAACCACGACAGCGGGTTGGTCGTCTCGGCCCGGAACACCTGCGTCCCGTCATCCCGGGTCGAGCTCGACATCTCGCCGCCCGAGACATCGACGGTGAACGCCTTCGGGACATCGACGCGGATCGAGCCCGCGTCCCCGAACGACCAGGCAACGAACGACGCGAACGCCGGTCCAACCCGGACGTCGCTGTCCGAGCGCGGCTTGCCCGCCGGCAGGTCGAACCGGAGGCGGACGACGGCGGCATCGCCGAAGAACACGCCTGTCCGGAAGCGCACCGCCAGGAGGCGGTAGCCATCGCGATTGGCGACCTCGACCCCAACCGGTTGCCCGTCCTGCGTCGCGCGGATGTTCCGCGCCTCGGGCTGCACGGCGAGATTGACGCCGTCGTAGAAGTAGCGGGTCGTGGCACCGCCGACGGTCGTGTCCGGCTTCTCGTTTGTCGCCGTGAGGTCGACGATCGCCCGGACCACGCCCTTCGACGGGACGACGACATACCGGGCCGCGCTGCGGACCCCGAGCTCGCCCGCCGCGAGGACCCGGGGCGCGTCGATCGCCGCGAGTAGCGGACGCAGACCGGCCGGCGCGACCGGACCGGCGGCCGGCGGAACGACCGCGACGCCGATCGCGAGCACGAACGCGAGCACGCCCGCAGCGAACGGGGGCCGGGTCAGCGCGGGCCGCATGGCTCGATGGTTCCCCTTGTGCGCGGGTGGCAGGGCCGCGCCATGGTGGCACAGGTCGCCCGAGCCGTCAGTCGCGAGGCCGCGGAGGGCCTGTGCCGACGAGCGTCAG
>DATFQL010000100.1:0-8220 GCA_035264305.1 Candidatus Limnocylindrales bacterium
CGACCGCCAGCGCCAACCACGAGCTGCTCTGACACCGTCACACCCACGGCGGCGTCGTTCGTCGCTTCGCGTGCCCTGCGGGTTGCCTGCCGTACGATTACAGTTCGACGGTCCGCGGGCGGTGAAGCGCGGTCGTCGCCACTCCACGAGGCGCCGCGGCGCCGGCAGGGGGAGACCATGAGCTCGGGGTCACGCAAGAAGCGACAGTCGGCGGCACAGACGGTGGGCGGGGTCCTGTTCGGGTTCGAGCAGCAGGTCTTGCGCGACGCGCCGCCGCCCGAGGAGCTCGTCCACCAGGCACGTCCCGACGCTCCTGTGCCCGCGGGTGACGGCTCGTTCCTGACCCTCGAGCTGCCAGACGAGCTCGAGCAGGACGATCCGTGGGCCGGGATCGAGAACGAGCTGAACGACGACGACGATCCGTGGGCGGACCTCGCGGACGGGGGCGAGGCAGGGACCGCGCCGACGGCTAGGCACGACCCGACGCCGGCCGATCAGGCAGCGAAGCCCGAGCGCGGCGGCTAGTTCCGCCCGGGGCTAGTTCCGAATCCCGCCACTAGTTCCGCATCCCGCCGAAGATCCCGATGACCTGGACCACCTCGTCGCGGTCCGCCGCCTCGGGCTGCTCCTCGAGGTACTGGCGGAGGTCTCCGACGGCCGCCGTCCACTGACCGGTCCGACCGAGGAGCAGTCCGCGATCGCGAACGTGATCGGGTGACGTCGGCTCGACGATCCGCAGCAGCTCCACGGCGCCGAGCCCGCCGACCCAGTCCCGGCGATGCAGGTGCGCGGCCTTCAGGTTCCGGATCACGCGGGCGAGGATCTCGCGGCGACCGGCCGGCCGGAGCATCCCCGCGTGGAGCAGCACGCCGTCGCCGAGCGAGCGGTGGACGAGGGCCTGGCAGTCGTCCCGGGTCAGGGTCCGGCCGCCGGTGGCCGGGTCGAGCAGCAGTCCGTCGGGCCCGCCCACGATGAAGTGACCCGGCAGTCCGACGCCATGGAGCGCGAGGCCGAGCCGCCACGCAACCTCGAGCTCGACGATCGCGAGGCTGATGGGCAGGCCGACGCGCCGCTCCAGGACGAGGTCGAGACGCGACAGGTCGGGATCGGCGCGCGTCGCCGTCGGCGTCCGGAAGCCGAGCTCCCGGTAGAGAACGTCATGGAGCGTGTCGAGGATCCGGCCCGTCCCGTCGCCCAGGTCGAGGTGGATCCGGACACGTTCCGCAAGCTCGTCGAGGCGCTGGAGGCTCGGCTCCGGATCGAGCTCCTCACGCCCCTCGCTCGCGATGAGCA
This sequence comes from Candidatus Limnocylindrales bacterium, assembly GCA_035264305.1. GTDB lineage: Bacteria > Chloroflexota > Limnocylindria > Limnocylindrales > CSP1-4 > CAIXZV01. The sequence continues at coordinate 1,294 of DATFQL010000100.1, forward strand.
GGGCCCCGAACGCGAGGTCGATCTGGGGCTCCGGACGGGCGATCAGCCGCGCGAAGCGCGAGCGGTTGGCGGCGCGGGCGGCGTCGAGACCGGACATCCACGCATCCTAGCGCCGCCCGCTCGATCGACCCGCACGCCGCCCCCGATCCCACCCTGGGGTGGCCCGAGGTCCTGTGCTACCTTCGAGATCCGACCACCTGCCCCGGATACTCGCGTGACGCACCCGATCATGACCGTCGAGCCAGGCGTCGTCGGCTCCCGGCCCGCTCCTGCCGGCATGCCCGACGCTCGCATCGCCCCGCCGCAGATTGCCGAGCCAGGCGACCCGTTCAGCACCCTGCGAGTCATCGACGCCGTCGCTCGCATGGACCGCGGGCGTCCCATCCGGCTCGACGACCTCGTCGACCGCCTCAACGCGACGCATCTGGACTGGCTGTTCACCCGTGCCGTCGTGGCGGACACGCTGGTCGCACTCCAGGCGAACTGGATGGCGGATTACCGAAACAGCTCGGGGATCGTGCTCGAACCGAGTGCCTACGGCGACACCGTCACGCTCGAGGACTCGAGCCGCGTCGATCCATGGATCGTCGGCCAGGCGCAGCGTGCCGCCGACGCGAGCCGGCAGGTCCTCGAGGAGTTCGCGCGTCGAGACCGGGTGGCCGGCGAGTGACGCACGTGATCCGCACCTCGAGCACGGGCCAGTGCGCGTGTAGCCGGCGGGCACGGTCGCGCTAGACCGGGCGCCCGCCGCACCCTGACCCGCGCGTCCCCGAGGGCCACGGGCCCACGACCTTCACCAGGAGCATCGCATTCCCATGACCGTTTCCGGCTACGCCAAGGACGTCCTCGTCTCTGCCGACTGGGCGAAGGCCCACCTCGATGACCCGAACGTCCGGTTCGTCGAGGTCGACGTCGACACCACCGCCTACGACCAGAGCCACATCCCCGGTGCCGTCGGCTGGAACTGGACCAGCCAGCTTGCCGACGGCGTCCGGCGCGACATCGCGAGCCGCGAGGAGCTCAGCCGCCTCCTGTCGGAGAGCGGCATCGGGCCTGACACGACCATCGTCCTCTACGGCGACAACAACAACTGGTTCGCGGCGTGGGCGTACTGGCAGCTCAAGCTGTACGGACTCGAGAACATCAAGCTGCTCAACGGCGGCCGCAAGTACTGGCTCGACAACGGCCTGCCGCTGTCGGCCGACGTGCCCTCCTACCCCGCGAGCAACTGGCAGCTGCCCGACGTCGACTACTCGCTGCGAGCGTTCCGCGACGACATCCTGCCGCGCCTCGGCGACGAGGGGCTCGCGCTCGTCGACGTCCGGTCTCCCGCGGAGTACAACGGCGAGATCATCGCGCCTCCCGGCATGACCGAGACCGCGCAGCGGGCCGGCCACATCCCGGGCGCCGCGTCGATCCCGTGGGCGCAGCAGGTCCGCGAGGACGGGACCTTCAAGAGCGCGGAGGAGCTCGAGGCGCTGTACGCCGCGAAAGGGATCACGAGCGATCGCGACACGATCGCGTACTGCCGGATCGGTGAGCGTTCGTCGCTCAGCTGGTTCGTGCTCCACGAGCTGCTCGGCTTCGAGCGGGTTCGCAACTACGACGGTTCGTGGACCGAGTGGGGCTCGATGGTCGGCGTACCGATCGAGAAGACGGCCGTCGCCGCCGGCTGACCGACACCGACGACCGATCGAGACGGCGCCGGGCACCACGCCCCGGCGCCGTTTCGGTTCGCCGGGGCTAGAGCATCCCCGGGTTGGGCAGCAGCCGCGCAGGATCCACCAGCGACGGTTCGCTGCACAGGAACTGGTCGTGGTCGACGACCCGGAACCCCGCCTCGAGCAGCACCGGGAGGACCGGGTTGGGCCCGAGCACGCACGCCTGGACGCGCCCGCCGCGCGCGGCGCGACGAAGCCCCGCGACGATCGCGGGGATGGGGTCTGCGGCGGGCCGCACCCGCAGGCGATTGAGGGCACGCGCGGCCGTCAGCTGCTTCGCGCGCCCGTACCCGAACGCCACGGGACCCTCGGCATCCTCGACGACGAATGCATCGGCTGCGGGCTGCGCCGCCCAGTGGGCATGGTCGGCCGGCCGAGGGGTCCCCGCCCAGGCCTCCTCCAGCGACGACAGCTCCCCGGGGGTTGCGTCCCGAGTGGTGACTCCGGGCGGGCCCGGCGGCAGGCGCTCGGCGTCGCCCTCCACGTACAGGCATGGCCAAAGCGGCGTCATCCCTGCCCGGACGTACAACGGCAGCGCCCGCGGGTCGCTCGACGCGAACGTCGCCCGGACCGGGGACGTGCCGAAGAGCGCCGTGAGCAGTGGCCGCCCGAGCCCCTGCCCCAGGCGCCCACGCTCGACGAACAGGTCCGCCAGCATCGCGGCCGTTCCGGTGTCGACGACGGCCCCGAACGCCACGATGCCCTCGTCGAGCTCGGTGACGAGCGTCCGGTGGCGCTGGACCAGGTGGCGGAGGTACGGCCCGATGATGTCGACGCCGCCCTCGCCTACGGGCGCATCGTTCTCGTGCGCGGCGAGGATCCGCCGGATCTCGGGGATGTCGTCAACGCTGGCGTCGCGGATCACCGCGCGCGTGCCGGGCGAGGACGCGCCGTCCCGCGTCACGCCGGTCTCGCCAGAGGTCCCCGGCCGTAGCGCGCCATCACCTCGAGCAGCCGGTCATGGTCGAGGGCGTACGCGGTGATCCCGTCCCGGCCGGTCAGCGTCTCGGCGTGGAGCAGCGCGTTGACCACCGCGGCCTCGGTCGCCTCGACGGCCGCGTGGAAGAGCGGCGAGATCGCGCGGTCGACGACCATGCGCGTCTCGACCGTCCCGCGGGGGTCGCGCTCACCGGCCGACCGCGACAGGCCGCGGTTGCCGGTGGCGAAGGCGACGAACAGATCGCCCGAACCGTGCGACGCGTAGCTCCCCATCCGGCCGAGGCCGAGGGTGGCCCGTTGCGCGAGGCGCTCGCACTGGTGCGGGAGCAGCGGCGCGTCCGTCGCGAGCACGACGATGATCGAGCCGCCGCCCGGCCCGGTTCGTGACGAGCTCACGCTCGGTCGCGCGTCGGTCGGGTCACCGTCGGCCCGCGCCTCGTCGTCCCACGCGCTCGGGACCTCGTCGGTCGGGATCGCCTGGCCCACTGGCACGCCGTCGATCCGCAGGGTCTCCCGGTCGCCGTAGTTCGCCTGGACGAGCGCGCCCACCGTCCAGCCGCCGTCCGCCGCAGGCACGCGCCGCGATGCTGTCCCGATGCCGCCCTTGAACTCGTGGCAGATCATCCCCACGCCGCCGCCGACGTTGCCCTGCTCGACTGGCCCGTCGTGCGCGGCCGCGAGCGCGGCGTCGACGTGCGCAGCCGTCACGTGGAAGCCGTTGATGTCGTTCAGCGCGCCGTCGTACGTCTCGCCCACGACCGGCAGCGACCAGAAGACGGCGTCGCGGGCATGGGCGCGGGCCGCGTGGCTCACGAGCGCGTCCCGGACGACGCCGACGGAGTGGGTGTTGGTGATCCCGATCACGCCGCCGAGGAGCCCCGACTCGCGGACCCACTCGAGGCCCGTGAGCTCGCCGTTTCCGTTGAGGCGATGGCATCCGGCGAACACCGGCTCGGTCCACACGTCGTCCTGGTGGGGAACCACGACCGTCACGCCGGTGCGGACGGGACCCTGCCCCACCACGAGCGGACCGTCGCCCGCGATGATCGTCGCGTGCCCCACGCGCACGCCGGCAACATCGGTGATCGCATCCTGCTCCCCGGGTTCCAGCAGGCCGATCTGCAGGCCCACCGCGCGAGCACCCGCCATTCGACCCTCCGCTCCGCGCGCCGCGAATCCCGCGGCCGCTTCTATCATCGCCGCGTGTCCAGCGTGCAGGAAGCCCGTCCCGCTCCTCGGCGCCTGTCGATCCGGCTCCCGGTGCCGGGCCTCGCGGGCGTCGCGCCGATCGACGCCGCCGAGGCGTTCCGTGACCTCCCGGGCCTCGCGCTCCTCGAAAGTGCGCGTCCCGGCAGGACGGGTCGCTGGAGCTACCTGACCGCCGACCCGATCGCGATCCTCGATGCGCCGGCCGAGGGGCACGACCCGTTCGCCGAGGCCCGGGCGCTCCTGGCCCGGATGCCCGCTGACCGGGGGAGCGCATGGACGTCCGAAGGACTGCCGCCGTTCGCCGGCGGACTCGTCGGCTACCTCGGGTACGACCTGGGACGACGGTTCGAGCGGCTGCCGTCGATCGCGCGCGTTGACCAGCATCTGCCGCTCCTGCGGCTCGGCCTGCACGACTGGGCCATCGCATGGGACCGACGGCGGGGCGAGGCGGTCCTCGCGGCACGCGCCGTCGACGGTGACCGTGTGCGGATGGGCGCCCGGATCCGCGACGTGCTGGAGCGAGTGGACGCCCTCGTCCGTGGCGAGGTCCCCTCGGCCCGCCCGGAGGTCCGGATCCGTCACCACAGCGCGCTCGACGAGCGGGTCCCCGCGCTCGGCCCTGATGCCCCCGCCGCATTCCTGTCGGGGACGACGCGGGAGGCGTGGATGGCGGACGTCGAGGCGGTTCGCGCGGCGATCGGCCGGGGCGAGCTGTACCAGGCGAACCTGACGCGCCGGCTCGAGGCGGCGTTTGCGGGCGATCCGTGGCCGCTGTTCCGCCGTCTGCGTACCGGCGACCCGGCGCTGTTTGCCGGCTACCTCGACCTCGGCGCGTCTCCGGCCACCGGAACCCCGCGTGCGCTCCTCTCCGCGAGCCCGGAGCCGTTCCTCGCGGTCGATCCGGACGGGCGAGTCGCCACGGACCCGATCAAGGGCACGCGACCGCGCGGCCGGACGCGCGAGCAGGACCGCGCCCTCGCCCGCGAGCTGCTCGCGAGCGCGAAGGACCAGGCCGAGAACGTGATGATCGTCGACGTCCTGCGCAACGACCTGGGACGGGTCTGCGAGCCGGGCTCGGTGCGCGTGCCGCGCCTGCTCCGACTCGAGCGCACCGCGGCGGTGCAGCACCTGGTGACGACCGTGACGGGCCGCCTGCGCGCCGGCACGGACGCGTTCGACCTGCTCGCGGCGTCGTTCCCCGGCGGGTCGATCACGGGCGCCCCCAAGATCCGGGCCATGGAGCTCATCGAGCGCCTGGAGCCCGTGAGGCGCGGGCCGTACTGCGGTGCGCTCGCCTGGCTGGGGCCGGACGGGCAGCTTGGCTCGTCGATCCTGATCCGGACGTTCGTGGCCGACGGGGAGAGGCTCACGCTCCACGTCGGCGGCGGCATCACGTGGCGCAGCGACGCGGCCGAGGAATGGGACGAGACGGTCGCCAAGGCGCGCGGCCCGCTGTCGTCGATCGGCGCCGTCGAGGTCGGCGCGTGAGCGGCAGGACGCCCGGCCTCGTGTGGGTCGACGGTCGGCTCGTCCCGGCCGACCAGCCGCACATCAGCGTGTTCGACCGCGGCTTCCAGCTGGGCGACGGGATCTTCGAGACGCTGCGTTCGCGCGGCGGACGGGTCACCGAGCTCGCGGAGCACGTCGCCCGCCTCCGTCGGTCGGCGGCCGGGCTCGACATCGACCTTCCCGAGGACCTCGACGCGCGGCTCGCCGCCGGGGTGGGCGAGCTGCTGGCGGCGGAACGGCTCGACGGGCCGGACGACGATGCATCGCTCCGCATCACCGTGTCGCGTGGCGCCTGGGCGTCCCGCGGGCTCCTTCCGCCGAGGGGCGAGCGCCTCGTCGCGACGATCGCGATCCAGGCCTGGTCCGTCGTGCCGCCGCCGCCCGCCCACCTGGAGTCCGGCATCCACCTCGTGGCATCGGCCGTTCGCCGGGACCCGGACAACCCGATCGTGACCCTGAAGACGACGAGTCGCGCCGACTACGTCTACGCGCGCCTCGAGGCTCGACGCGCGGGCGCCGACGACGCGCTGTTCCTCACGGTCGACGGGCACCTCTCGGAAGCGACGAGCGCGAACCTGTTCCTCGTGCGCCCTGGCTCAGACGGCACGCCCGAGCTCGCGACGCCGTCCCTCGACTGCGCGATCCTGCCCGGCACGACCCGGTCCTGGCTGCTCGCGTGGGCCAGCCGGGTCGGCCTACGGCCGGTCGAGGGCCGCCTGACGCCTGACGAGCTTTCGGCGGCCGACGAGGCCTTCGTCTGCTCGTCCGTCGCCGGCGTGCTCCCCGTCACGCGGTTCGACGGGCGCGCGATCGGCGACGGACGTCCGGGCCCGTGGACGAGGCGCGCGCGCGCTGACCGCGAGGCGTTCATCGTGGGGGCATGAAGCGCTGAGCGGCCGTCCGCGGGGACGAGTGTCGACCGAGATCAGCCGGAGCTGGCTTTCTCGCGAGTCGGACCGGTGATCGCAGCCACTCGCTCCCCGCGGACGCAGGCGTCGACGAGCACGCTCAGGCGCTTCGCCCGCGTTTCCGGCCGTTTCGCACTCATGACCCAGTGCGTGGCGGTGCGGCGATAGCCGGGTGGCTGCCGATCCCAGAAGGCACGCGCGCCGTCGGCACCGGCGAGGGCGGCGATGGCAGCGTCGTCGAACTCGAGCTGTCGCTCGAACGAGTAGATTGCCGTGCGATCCTCGCGGCGTCGTGCGAACGCGGCCTCCCCGGCAGGCTGCATCCGGCCTTCGGCCCGCAGCGCCTCCACACGCCCGACGTTCCGCGCGCTCCAGTTCGAGCCGTCGCGGCGTGGCGTGATCCGGATCGCCGAGCCCCCGTCGACCGGCTTGCGCAGGCCGTCGATCCAGCCCACGCACAGCACCTCGTCGACGAGCTCCGGCCACGTGATCGTCGGCAGCCCCGAGGCCTTCGGCCGGAAGCCGACCCATCGTTCGTCGGCGGTGTCGTGGTTCGCCTCGAGCCACGCACGCAGCTCCTCGGGCGAGGCTGGGAACAGCACGTCGTGCGGATCGAGCTTCGCCATCGGCGTCAGGGTACC
>DATFQL010000101.1:0-3390 GCA_035264305.1 Candidatus Limnocylindrales bacterium
CTCTGCTGCCAGGCGACCGACAGCTTGATTTCGGACAGGTACTTCGACAGCGCACCGACCGACGGGCTGATCGACATCTCATTGTCGTTGAGCACGATCAGGAGCTGGCTCTGACGATGGCCGATGTCATTGAGGGCCTCGAGGCTGAGGCCGGAGAGGAGCGCCGCGTCGCCCACGACGACGGCGACCCGCTCCAGGCTGTGCCGGATGTCGCGTGCGGTCGCGAGGCCCTCGGCGATCGACAGACCCGTGCCGGCATGCCCGCCGTCCATCACGTCGTGCGGGGACTCGCTGCGGCGCGGGAAGCCGCCCACCCCGTCGATCTGGCGAAGGGTGTGGAAGCGGTCCAGCCGGCCGGTCAGCAGCTTGTGGGCGTATGCCTGGTGACCGGTGTCCCACACGATGTGGTCGCGAGGCGACTCGAGCAGCCGGTGGAGGGCGAGCGTGATCTCCACGACGCCCAGCGACGAGCCGAGATGGCCACCGGTAGCCGCGACGGTGCGGATGATCGTCTCGCGGATCTCGGCTGCGACCTGCTCGAGCTCGGGCTCGGTCAGGCCGCGGAGGTCGGCAGGCCCCTGAAGGTGGTCGAGGATGGGCACGGGCTCGGCTCCTGGTGTGGCTCGGGGCCCGGTTCGACGAGCGGGCTCCAGCGGATGGTGCGGTCGGCTGTCCTTCGGCCGAGCGGAGCCGACGGATCGGTATCTCGTCGTCTGTCCACTCCGCAATTATTTGCTATCGAATGGTAGCACGATCCGGTGGGCCGGCCGCCGTGCGGCGCGCCGGACGTCGAGTTGACGCAGCGACGACGCAGGCGGTCACTCGTCCTCGACCTCCTCGGGCAGGACGTCCACGGCGGCGAGGGCGCCGCCGGGACGGGCCAGGAGCTGCTGGACGCGAAGCTCCGCCTCGCCGAGCAGCCGTTCGCAGCGCCGCTGGAGCGCGACTGCCCGCTCGTACAGGGCAATCGTGCCCTCCAGCGACTGGCCGCCGGCTTCCAGCGCGGTCACGACGCGCTGGAGCTCCGCAAAGGCCTCGTCGTAGGCGAGCGACTCGACCTCGGCCTCGTCGGCGGCCGTGCCGGCGGCGTCCGTCATGACTGATCCTCCTGACGGCTCGGCTCCGCCCCTGCCTGGGCCCGATCGTCGGGACGCGGGTGGGGCGTGGAGTTCATCAGCCGGTCGATGCGCCCGGCGGCGATCATACCGACGACCACGCCGATGGCGATCACGCCGCCCACGACGACAAGGAACAGGAACGCCCAGCCGAGATCGGTGGCGTTCACGACCGCTCCCCCGCCCCGTCGGCGTCGGCGAGCCCATCGCTCGTCGCGGCGAGCCGTCCTTCGGCCAGGGCGACCGCCAGCGGCGTCCCGGCGGGCGCGTCGCTCGGGCGGCGCACGATCGAGCCGTCGCCCGACCGGCGCACGATCGCGTACCCCCGGTCGAGGGTCGCCTGCGGTCCGAGCGCGGCGAGGGACGCCCGCGAGGCGGCCAGCGACGCCCTCGCCGATGCGAGCCGCACCTGCATCACCCGCGGCGCGCGCAGCCCGAGCGCCTCGACCCGCCGGGTCTCGAGGTCGAGCCTGCGCGGAAGCACGGGTATGAGACGACCGCTCAGCCGCTCCTCGCCGCGCCGAGCCGTGCCGAGGCGTTCGGCGACGGCGCGGGCCGCTCGATCGAGGAGCAGGCCGGCACGTTCCCGGGAGGCCGCGAGCTGCGCGCGTGGCTCGAGCCGGTCGAGGGCCCGGTGCTCGGCGTCCAGGTCGCGGCGCACCGCACCGATCCGTCGAACGGAGGCCGCCTCTGCGCGCCGACCGATCGCCGCGATCGACCCGGCGACCTCCATCCGGTCGGGCACGACCAGCTCTGCGGCGGCGCTCGGCGTGGCGGCGCGCACGTCTGCCGCGAAGTCAGCGAGCGTGACGTCGACCTCGTGACCGACGCCGCACACCACGGGCAGCGGATGCCCGACGACTGCCCGGACCACGCGCTCGTCGTTGAACGACCACAGGTCCTCGAGCGAGCCCCCGCCGCGGGCAAGGATCGTGACGGCGGGTGCCTCGCCCGCGCGCCCCTCCACGCCCATCTCCCCGACCCAGCGCTCGAGGCGCCGGAAGGCCGTGACGATGGAGGCCGCCGCGCCGTCACCCTGGACGCGGCAGGCGACGAGCACGACGCGCGTCATCGGCCAGCGGCGGGCGAGCACTGTGCAGACGTCGCGCCACACCGCGCCGGTCGGCGAGGTGATCACTGCGATCGTGGCCGGCTGGCGAGGCAGCGGCCGCTTCCGGGCTGTGTCGAACAGCCCCTCGGCTGCGAGGGCCGCTTTGAGCTGCTCGAAGCGGACCGCGAGGTTGCCGAAGCCCGAGGGCTGGAGCGACTCGACGTACAGCTGCAGCGCGCCCTGCGGCTCGAACACGTCCATTCGCCCGTGTGCGACCACCTGGAGCCCCGTCTGCGGCTGGAACGGCGACCGGACCCGCTCGTCGCGGAACCACACGCACTGGAGCTGCGCTCGGGCGTCCTTCAAAGTGAAGTACGCGTGGCCGGCCGTCGACACGGTGACGCGACCCACCTCGCCCTCGACCCACAGGTCCCGAAGCCCGTCGTCGGCCCGGATCCGTTCGCGGATCGCCCGGCTGACCTCCGACACGCTCCTGACCCGCAGGCCGATCGTGCCGCCGGGCACGGGAGCGCGCGTCGGGCGCTCGTCAGGGTCTTCGGGGACGGCATCCCACGCGGGGAGGAGCCAGTCGGGTTCGGATGGGCGGCTCATCGTCGCCATGGTACCGAGGCGGTGCGGACGTCCCGAGCGCTCGGCCTGCGCGGTCCACGGTCGGCGTCCCACCTCCCCGGGCGCAGGAGCCGGGCTCGATCGCCTACAGACGGGTCTGGTACTCGCCCGTCCGGGTGTCGATCCGCAGCGTGTCGCCCTCGTTCACGAACAGCGGCACGGTGACGACGAGGCCGGTCTCCATCGTCGCGTTCTTCCGCGCACCCTGCGCGGTGTCGCCCGCGAAGCCGGGCTCGGTCTCGGCAACACGGAGGTCGACCGTGACCGGTAGCTCGATGCCGAGCGTCTCGCCCTGGTACGTCGTGCGGTCGACGCTCATCCCTTCTTTCAGGAAGCCGATCGCGTCGTCGAGCGTCTCGGCCCGCAGGCTGAACTGCTCGTAGGTGTCGTTCTCCATGAAGTGGAGGTCGTCGCCGTCCCGGTACAGGAACTGCACCGGGCGCCGGTCGAGCACCGCCCGCGGCCAGCGATCGCCCGCCTGGAACGACTTCTCGACCGTGCTGCCCTTCTTGACGTTGCGCAGCTTGATCCGGACCTGGGCCGAGCCGCGGCCCATCTTGATGTGGTGGTAGTCGAGGATCTGCCACAGGTCGC
>DATFQL010000102.1:0-10906 GCA_035264305.1 Candidatus Limnocylindrales bacterium
GGCGTCGTCGCTCGGCCCTGAGGCAGGCGAGCGATATCGGTCGATCTTCACCGAGCTCGGGGCGGCGGACGTCATCCCGCTGCACGCAGTGACCAGGACCCAGGCGAACGACGAGCACATCGCCCGGCAGCTGCGCGACGCGACGGGCGTCTTCCTGACCGGCGGCAATCAGCTCCGGCTGTCGTCGATGATCGGCGGGACGCGGCTCGCCGACGCGATCATGACCCGGTTCCAGGACGGCGCGGCCGTGGCGGGCACTTCCGCGGGCGCGTCGGCGGTGTCGTCGCACATGATCGCGTTCGGCGCGTCGGGCGCGACGCCCAAGCACCGGATGGCGCAGATCGCGGCCGGCCTCGGGCTGCTGCCCGGCGTCATCGTGGATCAGCACTTCCAGCAGCGGAACCGGCTCGGCAGGCTGCTCTCGCTCATCGCCCAGAACCCGTCGCTCCTCGGCCTCGGCGTGGACGAGGACACCGCGGGCGTCGTGGGTCCGGACTCGGTCATGGAGGTCATCGGGCGGGGGAGCGTGACGGTCGTCGACGGCTCCGCGTCCGAGACCGATGCCTGGGAGATCCGCGGGCATCGACCGCTGATGATCAGCGGCGTCGTGCTCCACTCGTTGCCCGCGGGCTACCGGTTCGACGTGCGGCGCCGGACGCGGGTCGTGACGCCGCAGCTGCAGACGATCCAGGGCGAGCTCGCCTCGAGCTGATCGAGCGCAGCGGGGCGAGGCGCCTGCGGCCAGCGCTTCCTCGTCCCGGGACTGCTGCCCGGATCCCGCCACCTGCGCCAAGGACGACTGCTCGTCGCGTCCGGGCGAGCCGGGTGGCGCTGGAGCGTCACGGGACGCCGTCACCTGCGCGTGTCGCGACTACCTGGCAGCACATCGGGACGTCGGCCGGCCAGGGCGCCGACCACGAGTCGTCCTTTGACCAGGCGGCGGTGAGGTGGTCGCGGCGGGGACGGGCGGGGGCCGACGCCCGGGGACGGGCCGGACGGCCGCGGGCCCGGGAGGGGTCGGCGGGGCCAGCGACGGGCGGGGCAGGCGCGGACGGGCGGCGAACCGGAGCGACGTCAACCTCGCGGCCGGCACACCCGCCCGCGTACACTCGCGATCGCAGACGGCGAGGAGGAGCCACGTGGCGAAGGGCCAGAAGAACGGCAAGGGGAAGGCCGACCTGAAGGCCGCCACCAAGCAGGCCGCGAAGGCCGACGCGAGGACGAAGGCGGCCAAGCCGTCCCCGAGTCCCGTCGCCGTCGCGCTGCGGCCCGGGGACACGGCCCACGCCCTCGACCCGACGACGGCCGCGACCAACGGCACGGCGACCAACGGCACCACGAAGCGCCGTCGCCGCAGCGACTCGAACGGCACGGTCCGTCCCGAACCGACCCTGCGCATCCTCGAGACGCGAGTCCTCCGCGGCCCGAACTACTGGGCCCGCGAGCCCGTCATCCGCCAGGTCGTCGACCTCGGCGTGCTCGAGCAGTTCCCGAGCAGCAAGATCCCCGGCTTCGTCGACGCGCTCGTCGGCATGCTGCCGACCCTCGAGGACCACGCGTGCAGCCTCGGCCGCCGCGGCGGGTTCATCACGCGGCTGCGCGAGGGCACGTGGGCGGGCCACATCGCGGAGCACATTGCGCTCGAGTTCCAGAACCTCGCTGGCACCGACGTCCGTCACGGCAAGACCCGGGGCACCGGCGAGTACGGGCGCTACAACGTGATCTTCGAGTATCGCGAGGAGCAGGTCGGGATCGAGGCCGGCCGGATGGCCGTCGCGCTCGTCAACCATCTCGTCGCGCCCTCGGACGAGGCATTCGCCTTCGACCTGCTGGCCGCGATGGAGAAGCTCATCCTGCTCGCCGAGCGACTCGCGTTCGGGCCGAGCACGCAGGCGCTCCTCGACGAGGCCGCCGGACGCGACATCCCGTACATCCGGCTCGACCGGTTCAGCCTCGTCCAGCTGGGCCAGGGCGTCCACCAGCAACGCATCCGCGCGACGATGACCAGCCGCACCTCGGGCATCGCGGTCGACATCGCGAGCGACAAGAAGCTCACCAACCGCCTGCTCGACTCGGCCGGGCTCCCGGTTCCGCGCTCCGAGGTCGTCGCGACCGAGGACGATGCGGTGGTCGCCGCCGGCCGGCTCGGCTACCCGTGCGTCGTCAAGCCGCTCGACGGCAACCACGGCCGCGGCGTCGCGCTCAACCTCCGGAGCGAGGACGAGGTCCGGGCCGCGTTCCCCGAGGCGCTGCGCCAGAGCCGGAGCAAGGACGTCATCGTCGAGACGTACATCACGGGCAACGACTACCGGTGCCTGATCATCGACGGCACGCTCGCGGCGGTCGCCGAGCGCGTCCCCGCGCACGTCGTCGGTGACGGCGAGCGGACGATCCGGCAGCTCGTCGACGCGACCAACGCGGACCCGCGGCGCGGCATCGGTCACGAGAAGGTCCTGACGAAGATCAAGCTCGACGAGCATGCCGAGGAGGTCCTGCGGGACCAGGACCTGGGGCCCGACGACGTGCCGCCCGAGGGCGCCTTCGTCAAGCTCGCCCTGACCGGCAACATGTCGACCGGCGGCACGAGCATCGACCGGACGATGGAGGCCCACCCCGACAACATCGAGATCGCGGAGACCGCGGCGCGCGTCGTCGGCCTCGACATCGCGGGCATCGACCTCATCTGTCCCGACGTCGCCACCCCGGTGCGCGAGACGGGCGGCGGGATCGTCGAGGTCAACGCCGCGCCGGGGTTCCGGATGCACACGCACCCGACCGAGGGCGAGCCCCAGTACGTCGCCCGCCCGGTCGTCGATCTGCTGTTCCCGCCGGGGACCCCCGCCCGGATCCCGATCCTCGCCGTCACCGGCACGAACGGCAAGACGACGACGGTCCGGATGATCGCCCACATCCTCAAGCTGATGGGCCGCCGCGTCGGCATGACCTCGACCGACGGCATCGTCATCGACGGCCGCCTGATGAAGAAGGGCGACATGTCAGGGCCCAAGTCGGCCCAGATGGTGCTGCAGAACCCGACGGTCGACACCGCGGTGTTCGAGGTCGCGCGGGGCGGCATCCTCCGGGAGGGGCTGGGCTACGACCGCAATGACGTCGCGGTGGTCACGAACGTCGCCGGGGACCATCTCGGCATCGGGGGCATCGACACCCTCGGCCAGCTGGCCAACGTCAAGGGCGTGGTCGTGGAGGCGGTCCCGCGGTCGGGCTCGGCCGTGCTGAACGCCGACGACGGTCACGTCTACCGAATGGGACGCCATTGCGCGGGCCGCGTCGTGCTGTTCTCGATGGCGAAGCAGAAGGGCGAGGACGGCTACGACCGGGTCGATGGCCACACCTCACGTGGCAACGCGGCGTTCTGCCTGGAGGACACGCCCCAGGGCGAGCTGATGGTCCTGAAGCACGGGCCGCGGAAGATGCCCGTCCTGTACACGCATCTCATGCCCGGCACGTTCGGCGGCCGGGCGCGGATGAACGTCGCGAACGCCCTCGCCGCGGCGGCGGCCGCGTGGGCGTCCGGCGCACACCTCCACGACATCCGCCAGGGGCTGCGAACGTTCACGACGTCGTTCTTCCAGGCGCCCGGTCGCCTCAACCTCGTCGAGGTCGCCGGCACGCGAGTCGTCATCGACTACTGCCACAACGTCGACGGCATGCGCCAGCTGGCCGACTTCGTGAACCGGATGATGGTCGACCCGCAGACCCGGGCCGGCGTCCTCGGCGGCGGCACGAAGGCCGGACAGCAGCGGCCGGGCCGCGCGATCGGCGTCATCGGGATCCCCGGCGACCGCCGCGACCAGGACCAGCGCGAGTACGGCGCGCTCGCCGGCGGCGCGTTCGACGAGATCATCATCCGGGAGGACAAGAACCTCCGCGGCCGGCAGCCCGGCGAGACGGCGTCGAACGTCGTCGAGGGGATCCGTGCCGCGCGGGGCGAAGGAACCGCGCGGACGAGGAAGGTCGAGAAGATCCTCGACGAGCCGTCGGCGGTCCGGGCCGCGCTGCGCCGCGCGGTCCCCGGTGACCTCGTTGTCGTCTGCGCGGACGATGCCGTCGGCGTCTACCGGGAAGCGATGACGCTCGCGGGGCGGACGCAGGGCGGCACGGCGTTCGCCGATCCCGGCGAGCTCGAGGCCCCCGAGGGGTGACCGCATCCGCCGCGCCTGCCTAGCCTCGCCGCTGGTCGGCGAGCCGGGGCGACAGCGAGGCCATCCCCTCCGGCGTGACCTCGACCTGGCGCGCGCCGAGGCGCTGGAGCAGGCCGAACACGGCGTCGCGTTGCTCGTGGCAGAACAGGATCACGACCCGCGGCGCGTCGGCGCGGCCGTCCGATGACCCCGCCGCGCCCGACCCGATGAGCTCGCCCTCGAGCGCGGCCGCCTCGCCGTCGTAGATGCGCACGTTCGACGGATCGCCGCCTCCGTCGGCCACGCCCCGGAGGATCGTGTCGACGACGTTGCGGCGCTCGCGGCCGCGCAGGTACGACAGCGTCTCCTTGATCACGACCCGCTGCGCACGTTCGGCGGCGATGCGCCCGATGCCCTGGAGCGTGTCGTCCGGGCGGTCCCCGGCCGTGCCGATGATCGCGGTGATCGGTGCCGCGCGACCGGCGGCTCCGCCCGCGATCCCGCCGGCGACGTCGAGGATCGCCGTCGTCCCCGCCTCGTTGTGCGCGAAGTCGACGATGACCGTGCGGTTGCCCAGGCGGAAGAGGTTCATCCGTCCCGGCGAGAGCTCGGCTGACGGACGGAAGTCCCGAAGCCCGTCCGCGACCTGTGCGCGCGAGGCACCGAGCCCCCGCGCGCCGCCGGCCGCCGCCAGCGCGTTGGCGATGTTATGCCGCGCGAGTCCGCCGAGCGCGATCGGCAGGTCGGCGACATCGAGGAGCTCGTGCTCCTCCTCGCCCTCGTACTCGACCAGCCGGCCGCGTCGGAACACGAACGACCGCCCACCGTCCCGCCGATGCCGGGCGATCACCGGGGACCGCTCCGGATCCAGGGAGAAGTACGCGACGCGGCAGCGCACCCGCCGTGCGACCGCCGCGACGTAGGGGTCGTCGCCGTTCAGGACCGTCCAGCCATCCGCCCTCGTCACGCGGCAGACGGTCGACTTCACCTCGGCGAGCTCGGGCAGCGTGTGGATGCCGTGGAGATCGAGGTGGTCCGAGGAGACGTTGGTGAACACGCTCGCCTCGTTCGACTCGTAGCCCATGCCCTTGAGCACGAGCCCGCCGCGCGCGGTCTCGAGCACGGCGACGTCGACATCGGACCGGCGCAGGATCGTGGCCGCGCCAGCAGGTCCCGTCCAGTCGCCGGAGTCGATCATCCGCTCGTCGACGAGGATCCCGTCCGAGGTCGTCGTCCCGACGTGGTGGCCGGCACGCAGGAGGATGTGGGTGATCAGCCGCGTCACCGTCGACTTGCCGTTGGTCCCGGTGATCGACACGATCGGCATGGTCCGGCTGCCGTCGCGAAGCCACGCGGGCGGTGTCGTGCGCGCGGCGGCGATGCGATCCCTCCAGCGGTCGACGACTCGCTGCTGGGTGCCGGTCAGCCGCACCCGCCGGCCGGGATGGACGGAACGCGCGGCGAGGTCGAAGGCCGCCTCGGCGATGAGCCGGGAACGCTCCGCGCCGGACCACGGCCAGGCGACGATCCAGCGGCCGGCGTCGGACGCGCGGTGCACGACGACGGGACCGCCGGTCTCGGCGTGCTCGGCGCGCAGGCGCCTGGTCCACGCGACGATGTCGGCCACCTCGTTCGGCCACTCGCGCGCCGGTACGGGTCGTCCCAGGTGGACGAGGGTGCCGCCGGCCGGTGTCCGCGACCCTTCCCACGCGCGGCTCCGCCCGATGGCGACCTCGACCTTGACCACCGGCACGAGCCGATAGACGTTGGGGCCCTCGTACAGGCGGATCTCGACGAGTCGCACGGTCCGGCGAGGATACGCGAGGGACGCCACGCCGGACGGGCCGCTGACCCGATTGATCGACGGCGTCCGGTAGGCTGGCCGCATGGCTGCGACACCGATCGCCCCGGCCCCGGAAGAGCTCGCGAGGCTGCTCGCTGCCGTCGGTGCCGCGGAGGATGCGCTGCTTGCCGACCTCGAGCGGCTCGTCAACGTCGACTGCGGCTCGTACACGAGAGACGGCGTGGACGAGGTCGGCCGCTGGGTCCGGACCAGGCTCGAGTCCCTCGGGGCGAGCGTGACCGTCCACGACAACGACCTCGGCCTGGGTTGCACGGTCGTCGGCGAGAAGACGGGCGACGACCCGGCCGGGCCGACGCTCCTGCTCATCGGCCACATGGACACCGTGTTCGACCCCGGGACCACGGCCGCACGCCCGTTCGCGATCAACGAGCACGGCATCGCGACCGGCCCCGGCGTCACGGACATGAAGGGCGGGCTCCTCGCGGGGCTGTACGCACTCGGGGCGCTGCGCGAGACCGTCGGCCTGCCGCTCGCTCGAGTCGTGTTCGTCGCCAACCCCGACGAGGAGATCGGATCCCCCGCCTCGACGCCGCACATCCGGCGCCTTGCCGCGGACGCCGACGCCTGCCTCGTGCTCGAGTGTGCCCGGATGAACGGCGACATCGTCAGCTCGCGCAAGGGGAATGCGAGCGTCCGGGTCACCGTCCACGGTCGCGCCGCGCACGCCGGGATCGAGCCCGAGAAGGGCCGCAACGCGATCCTCGAGGCCTCGCGCATGGTGACCGCGCTCCAGGCGCTCAACGGGCGATGGCCGGGCGTGACGATCAACGTCGGGACGATCCGGGGTGGGACGCGGCCGAACGTGGTCCCCGCCGAGTGCACGCTCGAGATCGACGTTCGGAGCACGAGCCGCGAGGCGCTCGTCGAGGCGGAATCCGCGGTCGCCGATATCGCGCGGCCCTCCGTGTACGACGACATCACGAGCGACGTCGAGGTCACCGGCCGTCACTGGCCGATGGAGAAGCTCGAGCGTTCGAGCCGGCTGGTCGATCACGCGGTCTCGCTCGCCCGCGGCCTCGGCTTCGATCTGCGTGACGCCGCCACGGGTGGGGCGTCCGACGCGAACACGACGGCGGGGATGGGCGTGCCGACCATCGATGGCCTCGGCCCTGTCGGCGGGTATGACCACTCGCCTGACGAATACCTCGAGGTCTCATCGATCGTGCCCCGGACGACGCTCCTCGCGGCCCTGATCGCCGCGATCGGCCGCGACCCAGACGTCCGTGCGTGGCGGGTCGAGCGAGAGTCCCATGCCCCGGCGACGGAGGACCTCGCCTGAGCCGGCGTCGGGTCTCCAGCGGCGGGCCGTGGGAGGCGAGCGCCGGATATGCCCGGGCGATCGCGGTCGGTGACAGCTGCTGGGTCTCGGGCACGACGGACGCGGGCCCCGACGGGACGTCGCTCCACCCCGGCGACCCGGCCGCGCAGGCACGAGCGGCGTTCGCGATCGTCGAGCGTGCGCTCGGCGAGGCCGGGTTCGCGCTCGAGGACGTGGTCCGGACGCGGATGTATGTCGTCGACGCGGCGCACGCGGGCGCGGTCGGGGCGGTCCATGGGGAGCTCTTCAGGGACGTGCGGCCCGCCGCGACGCTCGTCGTGGTCGCCGGCCTGATGACGCCGACCCTCCTCGTCGAGGTCGAAGCGGAGGCCCGCAAGGGGTAGCGGCGCTAGCCGACCCCCGCGACGCGCAGCAGCGCGACGAGCACCACGCCGGCGAGAAGCCCCAGGAACAGGTTCCGGCGCCACCAGACGATGAGCATGCACACGCCGACGCCGAGGACCTGGGGCCCGAGCACGACCTGCTGGCCGCCGCCAGGATCCGTGGCGACGAGCGTCTGCGAGGCGGCGATCGACGCGAGCACCGCGGGGCCGACGAGCCGGAGATAGAGCAGCGCCCTCGCCGGCAGGCGCTCGATCCCGGGCGCGAGCATCGGCAGAGCCCGGGACGGGTATGTCACGGCGCCCATCAGGACCGCGAGGAGCACGAGGTCGGTGCTCACTCGTGCTCCTCGGTGCGGCTGTCCTCGTCCGCCTGGAGCGCGCGCTCGACGTCCAGCGTGCGCAAAGGCGCTGGCGCGATCGGCGCGAGGTTCTCCTTCGGGTGCGCGTCGGCCTCTGCCTCGTCGATCGCCTCGTCGAGACGGACGTCGCCCAGCGGCAGCGGCGATTGCGGGTGCAGCTCGTTGCCGTGTCGCGGCGCCGGTGCCTCGCCCGGATGCGCGAGCGTGGCCGGCATCGCGATCGCGACGAGCGGTCCGACAAGCCCGCCGACGACGATGCCGACCGACAGGCCGAACAGGAGCGACGCTGCGACGCCGATCGCCGCTCCCGCGGCCGCTGCCACGACCTCGCGACGGCCCGTCATGAGGCCCACCGCGAGCCCGGCCATCGCGGCAGGAAAGACGATGTCGAGCCCCAGCACGGCCGGGTCGGGGATCGCTCCGCCGAGGAGATAGCCGGCCACGGTCGCGACGTTCCACGGGATGAAGACGCCGATCACGGCGGCGATCCAGTACCCGGGGACGTCGACCCGGCCGATCCGATGGAAGTGCGTCGCGGCGAGCGCGAAGGCCTCGTCGGTGAGGACGTGCGCCATCGCCGCCCGGTGGACCAACGGCACGTGGCGCATCCGCGGGGCGAGCGAGGCGCTGTACAGCAGGTGACGGGCATTGAGGAAGAACGTGAGGACGACGATCGGCAGCCACGGCAGGCCCTGGGCGACATATCCGACGGCGGCGAACTGGGCCGCGCCCGCGAACCCGATCACGCTCATCGCGCTCGCCTCGACAAGCGAGTAGCCCGCATTCCGCGCCGCCAGCCCGAAGACGAGCGCGAACCCGACCGCCGACGCGGCGATGCCGGTGGAATCGAGAAGGAGCCGCCTGCGGGCGGCCCGCAGGTCGGCGCTCACCGGGGCTAGCGGAGGAATGTCTTCGCGCAGGTTCCGTCGCAGACGACGTAGACGGCGTGGAGCTCCGCCGCGTAGCCGGCCGCGTGCAGGAGGCCCGGGCATCCCTGGGTCGGGCACTTCCAGACCCACCAGCGGTCCTTCGCGTCGAGCGGCGTCGACTCGGCGGCAAGCGTGTCGGCGAGGCCCTCGCGCGCCGCGACGAGCGCCGCGACCCGGGACGAGCGCTCGGCCTCGGACTCGCTCGTGTAGGGATAGTTCTGGCCGACGTTCGAGGTCACGCGCCCCTCCGCGATGCAGACGAGTGCCGGCAGCAGATCGTTGTGAGCGCAGCCTGCTACCGGCCGGGCGAGGATAGCATCGCGATCCGGGCGTACCGGCCCGGGATCTCTCCGCGTCAGCGGAGCGCGGCGAGGCCCATGGACCTGGGATCGGCGATCGCGGCCAGCGTGCCGCCCGCTGCCGGGCCGCCGTCCACGAGCTCGATCGCGTGCTCGTGGCCGAGGGTGCCGTCGTACGGGACGCGACCGAGCTCATGGCCAAGCGCCGCAAGCCCCTCCTCGACACCATCCTCGAGGTCGCCGTCGGCGAACACGGCGACCGGTGGGGCGAACCAGCCCGCGGGCTCGACGACGACGCGCGGCGCCGCCACCGCCGAGCTGATGTCGGCGTCGCCGTCAACGAGCGCAGACACGAGCTGCGCGTGGATCTGCGGCTGGATGTCGCCGCCCATCGACCCCGCGACCACCCACGGCCGCCGGTCGCCGTCGCGGAACAGCATCCCGGGGAGGAGCGTGTGCGCCGTCCGCTTGCGCGGTGCGAGGACGTTCGGGTGGCGGGGGTCGAGGCTGAACGATGCGCCGCGGTTCTGGAAATGGACCCCGGTCGAGGGGTCGAGGACGCCCGAGCCGAACCCGGCCGCGTTCGACTGGATGAGGCTCACCGCGTTGCCGTCAGCATCCACGACCGCGAGATAGATCGTGCCGCCGACGAGCGTCCGGACGGGCTCTGGCCCGGCGTCGGCACGGCGCGGGTCGATCCGAGCGGCGAGGGCGGTGATCCGGTCCGCGTCGAGGAGCGCGGCGACCGGAACGTCCCGCGCCTCGGGGTCGGTGAGCGTGGCGTCCCGCTCCCTGAGCGCGAGCTTCGCGGCCTCGAGCTGGACGTGGATCCAGGCCGGGTCCGTCCAGCCGCGGGCAGCGAACCGGGCGGCAGCCGGCGGCTCGAACCGCTCGAGCAGCCGCAGGAGCTGGAGGGCGACGATCCCGCTGCTGTTGGGGGGGTGGGTCGTGACGCGGACGCCGCGGTACGTCGTCGCGATCGGTTCGGCCCACGTCGAGCGGTGGTCACGGAGGTCGGCAACGGTGATCGGCGAGCCGGCGTCCTGCAGGGTGGTTGCCATCCGCTCGGCGATTGGCCCCTCGTAGAAGGCGTCGAAGCCGAGCGTGGCGAGCGTCCGTAGCGTCGCGGCGAGCGCCGGCAGCCGGATCCGCTCCCCGGGCCGCCACGGCCGGCCGTCGGGGCGCCACGTCTCCGCGAGGCCGCGACCCCACGGCTCAGCACCGACCGACTCGACGATGCCCTCGACCGACGCGATCAGGCCATCCCACGCCGGGAACCCCGCGTCCGCCTGCTCGATGGCCGGGGCCAGGACGGCGTCACGGGACAGCCGGCCCCACCGGGTGTGCGCGTCCCGCCAGGAGCGGACCACGCCCGGGACGTTGATCGACAGCGGGCCACGCAGGGGGATCCGGTCCAGGCCGCGATCGCGCAGCGCGGCGGCGTCCGCGGCTGCGGGCGCCCGGCCCGACCCGTTGATCGCCACCTGCTCGCCCGCGGCCTCGTCCCAGACGAGCCAGAAGGCGTCCCCGCCCAGCCCACAGCCGTTGGGCTGCACGACGCCAAGGACCGCGTTTGTCGCGATCGCGGCGTCGACGGCCGAACCGCCCGCCGCGAGGACACCGAGACCGGCCTGGGTGGCGAGGTGGTGCG